>NZ_CP065425.1:307291-614583 GCF_016772275.1 Heyndrickxia vini
GTAATCAAAATTAAATGCTTCTTTTTTTTCTGCTTTGTCAGAAGACTTGCTTAAGAAAATTATTAATGCAAGCAAAGCAACGGCAATAATGACCACAATCCAAAAAAATGAACTGCTGGATTTGTTTGTATTTGTTTTCTTATTTGATTTCGACATATTTGCACACCTTTATAGAATATTGGTTTTGTAATTAGAGATAGTTTTACATAAGATGAATAAGGACGTCAAGAAAATGCCTATTATGTCACTATTTTGTAAAATATAAAAAAGGTGCCCGAAGACACCTTTTTATTATGCTTCTTTCGCAGCTTCAATTTCAATCGCTACTTTTATTTCGTCACCGACTAAAACACCGCCAGTTTCTAAAGCTGCGTTCCATGTTAAACCATAATCACTACGTTTTAATTTTCCGGAAGCACTGAAACCGATTTTTTCTGCACCACTCATTGGATCTTTTGCAAGACCTTCAAATGTAACGGAGAAAGTTTCTGAACGTGTAACTCCATGAAGAGTAACATCACCGGTTACTTTATATTCATCATCATCTGTTTTTGTAATGTTTGTTGATTTAAATGTCATTGTTGGATAGTTTTCAACATCAAAGAAATCTGCTGAACGTAAATGATTATCACGATCATTATTACGAGTATCAATACTTGCTACATCGATATTGAAGTCAATATTAGCTGTTGTTAAATCAGTTGGATCGGCTTCAACACTTGCATTAAATTGTTGGAAAGCACCTTTTACTTTAGATACCATCATATGTTTTACGGAAAAATCAATACTACTATGTGCTGCATCAACTGTCCATTTAGAAATTGTCATTTTTCATTCCTCCATTTATTTAATAACTTAATGTAAGTTGCTATATAAAATATACTTAATGATTTAATTTAATTATATTTTTGTTCGGGCTATTTGTCAATTCATTTTTATATAAAAATGAAATTAAATTACTTTTTTATAGTTAGTTTATTGATGAAATCATTATTCCATTATATTCTCCGTCCATTGACTTCTTCCCTTCCTTTATGTAATATAATCATAAAAAAACATAGACGACATTGAAGGATCTATAGTAGCTGAAAATTTTCTTCTTAAGCGAATCAGGGACGGTGTAAGCCTGATAAGATGTTTTAGTGAAACGGCAATCTGGAGTCGTGACTTGAAAGTGGATGTACCTGTTTGTACATCAACTGGGGTGGAACCGCGTGAGTACAGCTCTCGTCCCCAGGCAATCATTGCCTGAGGATGGGAGCTTTTTGATTTTTATAAAAAAGGAGAGAATGATTATGTCAGTAAATATGGAACAAATCGTTTCACATGCGAAGCATCGCGGATTTGTATTTCCGGGTTCAGAAATATATGGGGGACTTGCAAACACATGGGATTATGGTCCTCTAGGAACAGAATTGAAAAACAATATTAAAAAGGCTTGGATGAAAAAGTTTGTCCAAGAATCCCCTTATAATGTCGGACTCGATTCTGCTATATTAATGAACCCAAGAACATGGGAAGCATCAGGTCATATTGGGAACTTCAATGACCCAATGATTGATTGTAAAAACTGTAAAGCAAGACATCGTGCAGATAAGTTAATTGAAAATGCGGCAGAAGAAAAAGGTGAAGAAATTATCGTAGATGGTCTCCCATTTGAAAAAATGGAAGAACTAATGAAAGAATATGATATTGCTTGTCCCGAGTGTGGCAGCAAGGATTTCACCGGAATTCGTCAATTCAACTTAATGTTTAAAACTTTCCAAGGTGTAACTGAAACGAGTACGAATGAAATATTCCTACGACCTGAAACGGCACAAGGTATTTTTGTTAACTTTAAAAATGTTCAGCGTACAATGCGTAAAAAGCTTCCATTTGGTATTGCGCAAATCGGTAAAAGTTTTCGCAATGAAATTACACCAGGTAACTTTACATTCCGTACACGTGAATTTGAACAAATGGAGCTAGAATTCTTCTGTAAACCTGGCGAAGAATTAAAGTGGTTTGATTATTGGAAAGAGTTTGCAAAGAAATGGTTGCTTACATTAGGAATTAAAGAAGAAAATCTTCGCCTTCGTGACCACTCTGAAGATGAGCTATCACATTACAGTAATGCAACGACTGATTTTGAATATAAATTCCCATTTGGCTGGGGAGAACTTTGGGGTATTGCATCAAGAACAGATTATGACTTGAAACAACATATGCAATATTCTGGTGAGGATTTCTCTTATTTAGATCAAGAAACAAATGAAAGATATGTCCCATATTGTATTGAACCTTCACTTGGAGCGGATCGGGTGACACTTGCATATTTAATCGATTCATACGAAGAAGAAGAATTAGAAGATGGTACATCAAGAACAGTGATGCATTTACATCCTGCTCTTGCACCATATAAGGCAGCTATATTACCGTTATCGAAAAAGCTTTCTGATGAAGCGCGGGAAATTTTTGCTGATCTTGCAAAACAATTCATGGTAGATTTCGACGAGACGGGTTCAATTGGTAAACGTTATCGCCGCCAAGACGAAATTGGTACTCCTTTCTGTATCACTTATGATTTTGATTCGAAGGAAGATCATATGGTAACGGTTCGTGACCGTGACACAATGGAACAAACAAGACTGCCAATCTCGGAATTAAAAAACTTCTTAGAAGAAAAAGTTCAATTTTAAATAAAAAAAAGGCTCCTAGAGCCTTTTTTTTATTATATTTATTTCTCAAGTTCTTTCCTATTGGGAGCAGCAGGGGGTTCTTCCAACCATTTTCGTTCGACCATTAACTGGAATCCCTTTTTCAAATATAATAAAATTTCTCCAATCAGCTTGCTATACTGTACAGATAAATCGGTACGTAATGAACTGGATAATGCATGTCCAATTAATGTAATATCAACAGCATTTAATGAATTAAATAAATTCATTATTAGTTTTTCTGAGAAAGGGGAAATCTGAGAATCGGTCACTTCCATATTAACTGACACAATTCCTAGAAGATCTTCATCCTTTAATAAATCATTAAAATAATTGATTTGTTTTAATGAGATATCCTTTCCTTTCTTAATATAGTTTTTAATTTCTTTATCTTTAACTACCTGTGATAGCCCTGAACATAGCAATATTGAAAAGTAATTTCGTTCAATGTTGAAGAAAATTTCGGTTACTTCACTTACATTTAATGGTCTGTCTTTATGTATGAACCCATTTATATATGAAGTAGTTTCAATATAATTAACTTCTGTTGGGTATGGAATATTTGGCGGTCTATCATAAAGTCCTTTAGATAATAATAAAGTAGTTGAATCTCCATACAATTTAGAAGCCTGCCGCAAAGAATCAGTAAAGAATGATATCATGTCCGTTCGTGAAAGATTAACTACAGTAAATGAATAAAAAATCATATCCATTCTCGCCAAATTGTATAAAAAGCTTAGTGCGAAAGGGTCGTAGAAAAGGGGTGGTGCCGTTAAGTCGATATCCTTATCAGTAAACCCATCTGGAATAGGCAGATTTTCTTGAGAAAAGATAGCAGTAAGTTTCTTTATCTGCAAATTAGTGGAATCTAACGTATTTTGAAGCATATCTTTCATCTCTTGATCTTTTATATGATGCAGAAAATAAATAAGAAGACAGCGAGACATTGTGCTATTCATGTAAGTGGACCAAAGGCCACCGATTTCAGCGCTAGTTAATCGTATATGATTTTCAGCCACTAGGTCATCACTCCTTTTCTTTATATTTTGGAGTCATTCCCTTTTTTATACTCTATATAATCATTAGTAATAATAATGAAAAAAAGAACCGTCAAATGACGGTTCCAATTAGTGACTATTTTCAGCCGTATTAAAATCACATTGTTCAAGTGGAATGACTTTTGTTTTTTTAATAAATTTGTAGCTCAGCCATACTATAATAAATAGTGGCAATCCGATATAAGATACTAAAACACTTGTCCAATCAATTTTATCACCTAAAAAGGCGGAATAGTTCTGACCCAAGATGACAAACGCGCAGAGAACGAAGGCGAAAATAGGGCCAAATGGGAACAACTTAGATTTATATGGTAAATCATTTAAGTCCTTGCCTTGCGCCACATACGCCTTACGAAATCTGTAATGACTAATGGCTATACCGAGCCATGCAATAAATCCGGACATCCCTGATGCATTTAATAACCAAACATAGACGACTCCATCACCAAAGAAGGAGGCTAAGAAGGCTAAAGTTCCAACTAAAGCGGTGACAATTAATGCATTTGCAGGTACACCATTCTTATTTAACTTTGCTAAAAACTTCGGTGCTTTCCCATCGCGAGCCAAATCCCAAAGCATACGGGTTGAAGCGTACATTCCTGAATTTCCGGCAGATAATACAGCAGTTAAAATAATGGCATTCATGACAGAAGCAGCAAAGGCAATCCCAGCCTTATCAAAAATGATCGTAAACGGACTCATTGCGACATCATCAGTAGCCAAGTTCTTATCTGTATATGGAATAAGTAAACCAATGACTAAAATGGCTAATACATAAAATAAGAGGATACGCCAGAAAACTTGACGAACAGCTTTCGGAATATTTTTCTCCGGATTATCACTTTCTCCAGCGGCAACTCCAAGAAGTTCCGTTCCTTGAAAGGAAAATCCAGCAGCCATGAATATTCCAAGCATGGACATAAATCCACCGTGGAATGGTGCATCACCAATCGTAAAGTTTTTAAAACCAACTGGTTCTCCGCCCATAATTCCAAATATCATTAAAAATCCGGTAATAATAAATACGATAACAGTTATAACTTTTATAAGTGAGAACCAAAACTCTGCTTCACCAAAGCCTTTTACAGATAGATAATTTAATAGAAACATAATAATTAAGCAAATACTGCTCCAAATAAGTGATGGTGTATGTGGGAACCAAAACTTCATAATAATGGTAACAGCAGATAATTCTGCAGCGATCGTGATTGCCCAGTTATACCAGTAGTTCCAGCCAAGTGCAAATCCAAGTGAAGGATCGACAAATTTTGAAGCATACGTACTAAAAGTTCCGGATACAGGCATATAGGCAGCCATCTCCGCAAGACTAGTCATTAAAAAGTAAACCATAATACCAATTAATAAGTAGGATACAATAACTCCACCTGGTCCGGCCGTGTGAATGGCACCGCCACTGGCTAAAAATAAACCTGTTCCAATCGTTCCTCCAAGTGAGATCATTGTTAAATGTCGGGATTTTAATTTACGTTTAAGTTGTTGGGTACTGTTTTCTTTCGATGTTTGCATGTGGTTGTTACACTCCCTTTAAAGATATTGGAAGGAGTGGGGAATAACAAAAAATGCCGCCAAAAAAGGTTCGACGACATTGTAACACCCCGCATCATACCTTCCGAAGATAGCTCAACACGTTTAGTTGGAATCAATAAACGTGACAGTTCTGTTCCTATTCGGAGACAGCCCCAGCCTATACATCCAGGGAGATGTATAAACTTCGGCAACTATTCCTTTCAGGCGGAGTCATCAATTTCTTCTGTTTCTCGTCCGTCTTACTATTAATAGCCGCGACCTCTACCCCATCGGTTTGATGAGGATTTTTATTATTAAGTTATACAATTTACTATTATAGAATAATTTTATAATTTTGCAATAGAAAAATTCGGCAATTACCTATTTTTTAAATTTATACGGAAGCGTGGCAACAACAATATCTTTTTTCCATAGTAGTCGAGCCCGAATTAATAGCGCCGATTGATTGTGTAAAATATTATGCCATCCTTTTTTCGGTATAAATTGTGGAAATAGAACCGTAACCATATAATGATTTTCTATAGCTTTTGCTTGAATCGTTTCAAGAAACTTACTTAAAGGATAGATAATGCTTCGATAGGAAGAGTATAGGGTCACTAAACGAACCCCATTATTTAATTCTTCCCATTTTTTCTCCATTTTCTTTTCATCTTCTTTATCAAAAGCGATATAAACAGCTATCACTTGATCGGTCAATGATTTTGCGTAGTTAATGGAACGTTCAACAACTGTCGTTACCCCCGCAACCGGCACAATAAACACGTTTCCTTGAATATCTTGGGCAATTGGTTGTGATACCCGCAGTTGCTCGCCGACCGCATCATAATGCCGCTTGATTTTGTGAAAGATGAGAACAACGATTGGTAAGAAAATTACAACGGCCCATACATGGTGAAATTTTGTTATAAACAGGATGGTTAATACGAGAAACGAAATCAACGCACCGACTAAATTTGTAATTAACTTAATCACCCAACCTTCAGGCTTTTGTCTTATCCATTTCAAGATCATTCCTGTTTGGGAAAGTGTAAATGGAATAAATACACCCACTGCATATAAAGGAATTAAATGCTCAGTTTTCCCTTTAAAAGCAATAATAAGAATAATCGAAGCAACACTTAAGAAAATAATTCCGTTTGAATAACCTAAACGATCCCCTCTAATCGAGAACATTCGAGGCATGTATTTATCTTTTGCTAAGCTATAGGCTAACATCGGAAATGCTGAAAATCCCGTATTTGCTGCAAGAACTAAAATTAAGGCAGTTGTCCCTTGGACGAAAAAGTAAAGGAAATTCCTCCCGAATGTTTGGGCTGCAATTTGTGAAACGACCGTCTCGTTTCCTTTTGGCGCAATTCCAAACCAGTAGGCTAAAAATGTTATCCCCGTAAAAAGAATTGCAAGGAGTATTCCCATCAAGGCAAGGGTTGCAGCAGCATTTTTTGCAGCAGGTTTTTTAAAATTGGGAACTGCATTCGATATTGCTTCTACTCCGGTAAGAGCGGAACAACCTGATGAAAAGGCCCTTAATAATAAAAATAATGAAATTCCTGCTACAGGTGTACCTAAGGAAGTGTGTAAATTCGGTGATACTTGCCCAGTCGCAATCTTAAACATTCCTACGATAATCATCATGACTAATGCAAACACAAATAAATACACAGGATAAGCAAGAACTGAGGCCGATTCAGTCAAACCACGTAAATTTAAAATGGTAATTAAAATGACTAACATAATTGCGATAAGAACATTATGCTCATGCAAAATAGGAAATGCAGACGTAATTGCATCTGTACCAGCTGAAATACTTACGGCTACAGTTAATATATAATCAACTAATAACGATCCACCAGCAATTAAACCCGGGTTCTCTCCAAGATTTTCTTTGGAAACGATATAAGCTCCTCCACCTTGCGGATAGGAAAAAATAATTTGTCGGTAAGACAAAATCAGTGCGGTTAACAGAAAAAGAACACCAATCGCAATTGGGATATTGTACCAAAAGGCCATTGTGCTTACGGTTGCTAAAACAATTAATATTTGTTCAGTCCCATATGCTACTGAAGATAACGCATCTGATGATAATATGGCTAACGCTTTTAACCTTGTTAATTTTTGTTCACCTAATTCATGTGATTTTAAAGGTCTTCCGATTAAAAAACGTTTGATTGAACTGTACATTGAATGTGGTCTCCTTATAATCTATCTTAAAGTTAGCTTTTACTTTTATTCATGACTTACCCATTAAAAATGAATAAAACACAATTTTTTAGTTGTTACTTTATATTTTTGAGAGTTTAAGATAAAAAGATGACTCCTCCTCGTTACAGCCAGGTTAAATTTGCACACAAAAAACCACAGAGGGATGTAATCCTCTGTGGTCGAACATGCGATCACAAATACACTCCTCTCCCAGAACGCTTACGAGGTTAGCTGTCGGATTCGGGTATGAGAGTAACCCTACCTTCAAAAAAAGGATTCACCCCAAGTGGCAATATTCGCCACAAAAGTGGTTCCCCCGCTTCTTACGAATTAAGCGATAAAAGTATGAAATAATTTATATTGAAATATTACTCCCGTCAAAAACAGTTGTAAAGAAGAATTTTTTTGAAGATTTTAGACGGAAAATTTCTTCGTTTTTTACTATTTTATCTTCTTCAAAACAACAAAGAGAAAGCAATGTTCACCATACGTCCATTTTTTGTTGCTTGAAAATGAAAAGATTTAGGATTAAAATAGCCGTAGAACTTATTGTGATTGTAATTATGAATGATTAATTACATTTAGGAGATGAAATAATGGGTAACTTAGGATTCGGAGAAATTATGTTAATTGTTGTTGTTGCTCTGTTAATTTTCGGACCATCTAAATTGCCTAAGCTTGGTAAAGCTGCGGGTGAAACATTAAGAGAATTTAAAAAGGGTATGAGAGGAATTATGGAAGACGATCCAAGCGAAAAGAAATAATTCTTATGACCAACTCGTTTTATTCCATTTGACAACCACAGGAGAACTGCCTGTGGTTTTTTGCTTTTTTCAATTATAGTAAGATATTTCTTTTATATATGAAGGAAATTGATTATTATAGTAGAAAAGCAGGTAATAGGGGTGTTTAAAATAAAAAGGAAGTTTTTAAATATTGGAATTGGGATTATTATCGTTCTAGTTATCATTTGGCTATTAAATCAAGTTAGTTTTGTATTTACCCCACTAGTTATTTTTATCCAAACCTTGTTTATTCCTTTTCTCATTTCAGGAATCTTATATTATTTGGCAAGACCGGTTGTGAGGCTGTTGGAAGGGTGGAAAGTTCCAAGAAAACTTGCGATTATGTTGATATTTGTCGTGTTAATTGGAATTGTTGTTACGGTTGTTGAATTAGTTGGACCATTATTACAAGACCAATTTAAACGGTTAATTGATAATGTGCCAGATATGGTAAAGGCAGCGCAGGATGCATTAAATTATTGGCAAAAAAATCAGGAATACATTCCTCAATTTGCAAAGGATATTATTGCTAATTTAACGACTAAATTACAAACGAATGCTTTATCGACGGGTGCAGTAGTCGCGAAGGTTTTAAGCAATGTATTCGGTTTTCTTTTCTCGCTTGTCATTGTACCGTTCATTTTGTTCTATATGTTAAGTGACCGCGATAAATTCGTGCCGAATGTCACTCGCTTTTTTCCAAAATCGAAAGAAAAAGAGATTCATTCTGTTTTACATGATATGGATAAGGCATTAGGCGGTTATATTCAGGGACAATTAATTGTAAGCTCTGTTGTAGGGATTCTCTTATTGATTGGCTATTTAATTATCGGATTGGATTATGCGCTAATTCTTGCTATATTCGGAATGGCGACGAATGTCATCCCGTTTCTTGGACCATTTATCGCGGCAACGCCGGCAATTATCGTCGCCTTCTTCCAAAATCCGATTATGGCCGTTTACGTTATTATTGTTATGTTTGTGGCTCAACAAATTGAAAGTAATCTCGTTTCTCCTCAAGTAATGGGGAAAACATTAAACGTACACCCGTTAACGATTATTTTACTCATTTTAGTTGGAGGAAACTTGGCTGGAGTATTAGGAATGATTTTGATTATTCCAACATACGCAGTGTTAAAAGTTGTTGTTTTACATATTTATCAATTGATACGTATAAGAAAAATAGAAGAGTAATAAAGAAAGAGCATCCCGTCAATAAAATGAGATGCTCTTTCTTTTAGTAAATTAATTTAAAATAATGATTTTTACGGTTTTCCGTCCCCATGCTTTGGCTTCTTTGCTTGAAGGTTTGAGTACGTCAATTCTATGACCAATAATGGCACTTCCAGTATCACCTGCGATCGCAACGCCATATCCTTCTACCCAAACTTTTTTGCCTAAAGGAATAACAGAAGGATCAACTGCGATTAATTTCATATTAGGATTCTTCTTTATGTTATATCCTAATGCAGTGACATTTCCTTTAGTATCCTCGTGACTATAAGCTGTAGCCGTTACATAAATTTCTTCACCTTTTTCAGGTTTCTCATAATTATCACTTTGAGCGGGCGTTTTCGCTTGTTTGACAATGATTGCTGCTCTTGCCTTAGCCGCTGCCTGTTCTTTTTTTATCGTATTTTGAATGGAATTCATCTGAGATTGAAGAGTGTCATTCTCATTTTTTGACTGCTTAATATCTTTTTCAATCATTGCATATTTAGACTGAATCTTTGTAATAGATACTTGTTTATCTTGTAAACTATTTTCTAGTTTTGCTTGAGTAGTAGCTAATGCATGCTGATCCTCTTTCATAACAGCTTCCTTTTTAGCAATTTCCTTTTTATCTTTTTCAATCTGTTTGAGATCCTTTTGTTGTTGCTCCAATATTTCATTATCAGCTCGTAATAACACAGCAACAGCACTGACACGATTTAAAAAATCCCCGATGCTATCAGAGCTTAATAATGTATCAATGATGATATTCGTGCGATCATTTTCTTGTAAAGCAACGAGCCGTTTTTTAATAACATCTTCTCTTACAAGAACTTTATCTTCTAACTTCACTATTTCTTCTTTTTTCTTTTCAATCTCATTATTTGTTTCGTTTATTTTATCTTTTAAACTACTTAACTCTTTTTGATTAGTAGAAATCTCTGATTGTAATGATTGCCATTGCTGTTGTAAAGTAGTCAGTTCTGTGTTTAAAGCTTCTTTTTCCTTTTCTTTTTCTTGGACGGCTTCCTTGTTTTGTTGCATCTTTTGTTTTACATTATGCAAGCTTTCTTGACTTGTTTCTGCATGGGCATTTATTGTCATGGGAATGAAGATAACACAAATTACAAGCATGACAATGGCTCGCCTAATTTTTTGCATAATACAACCCCTTTCTGCTGTATATATAGTTATAACATAAAAAAGAGTATATAAGATTACAAAACTATTAAATCGTTACTCGACTAATATCGTCGAAAATATATCATTTTCGTGGGTTTTTCATATTTTATTAGCGTAGGAAGTAAATATTTTTTTACCATAAAGAAGGAATTTTAGAGAATTAAGTCGAATATTTGATTATTATGGGGATTTAGAAGATTGTATAAAATAAAAATAATTAACATAGTCTAGGGAGAAGAAGATGCCCTATTTCTTAATTTATTGGGGGGGTTCGATTGATAACATTTCGAAATGTTAATAAGCATTATGGGTCATTTCATGTTTTAAAAGATATTAATCTTGAGGTCGATCAAGGTGAAGTAGTTGTAGTCATTGGTCCATCTGGATCAGGGAAAAGTACAATGCTGCGCTGCATCAACCGTTTGGAAACGATTTCGGACGGCGAACTCGTTGTAAGCGGTACAAGAGTAAATGATAAACAAACTGATATAAATGATTTACGCCGAAATATAGGAATGGTATTTCAACATTTTAATCTATATCCTCATAAGACTGTTTTACAAAATATCACTCTAGCTCCTATAAAAGTTCTTGGTGAGGATAAGAAGAAAGCCGAAGAAACAGCTATGTATTATCTAGAAAAGGTGGGGATCCCTGATAAAGCGAATTCCTATCCTTCTCAATTATCAGGCGGCCAACAACAAAGGGTAGCGATTGCTAGAGGATTGGCAATGAAACCTCAAGTGATGTTGTTTGATGAGCCAACTTCAGCATTAGACCCGGAAATGATTGGGGAAGTGCTTGAAGTAATGAAATCTTTGGCACAAGAGGGGATGACAATGGTTGTAGTCACACATGAAATGGGCTTTGCTAAAGAAGTGGCCAATCGTGTCGTTTTCATGGACGAAGGGCGAATTGTAGAGGAAGGCAAACCAGCTGACTTTTTTGCCAATCCACAAGCGGAGCGAGCTCAGCTCTTTTTAAAACGTGTGTTAAATCATTAAATATATAAGGGGGATAAGTAAATGAAGAAAATGAAAAAGTGGTTGTTCTTGGGGGTAGTGTTTACTTTAATCGCTGCATTAATGGCAGGCTGTGGCAAGTCATCGTCGGGGGATTCAAGTAAAAGTACATTAGATAAGATTAAAGATCGCGGAAAATTTGTTGTAGGTGTTAAATATGATACGTATTTATTTGGTTACAAAGACCCTAAAAGTGGTGAAGTAACTGGATTCGATATTGATATTGCTAAGGCGCTTGCAAAGAAAATCTTAGGTGATGAGAGCAAAGTAGAATTAGTTGAGATTACTTCTAAAACGCGTATTCCAAAGCTTAAAAATGGCGACATCGATGCAATCATCGCGACAATGACAATTACAGAAGATCGCAAAAAAGAAGTAAACTTCTCTGATATTTATTTTGACGCTGGTCAATCACTGCTTGTGAAAAAGGGAAGCTCAATTAAGAGTGTGGATGATTTGAAAAAAGGAACAAAAGTATTAGCAGTTAAAGGTGCTACTTCCGGAGAGAACGTGAAAAAAGCTGCTCCAGATACTGAGCTATTAGAATTCGAAAACTATGCAGAAGCTTTCACAGCATTGAAGTCTGGTAAAGGTGATGCACTTACAACTGACAACTCCATTCTATACGGTATGGCAGCACAAGACAGTAACTATGAAGTAGTTGGCGGAACATTTACAGAAGAGCCTTATGGAATCGCTGTTAAAAAGGATGATAAAGAATTCACTGATTACGTAAACAAATTTTTGAAAGAACTTAAAGACAGTGGAGAATACGACAAAATTAAAGAGAAGTGGATTAAAGAATAACTTTTTTGAATGGTGTCCAGCTCCAGCGCCTAGCCCCTCGAGGTCAAATAACCTTCGACAATTGAAGTTAAAGAGCAAACTTCATTTGTCGAAGAACATTTGCTTGTCGGGGCTGATCAAGGCGCTTGCGCTTTTCTTAGAGGATGGGCTTAGGCTTGTCCTCTTAAAAAATTAGCCTTGTTTTTAAAAAGGGAGGGAGATTATGCTTGATTTCTCCGTATTAACTAACTATTTTGATTTGTATTTGGATGGATTCCTTCAAACGATCAAGGTGAGTCTTATCGGCCTTATTGGTAGCTTTGTGTTAGGGGTAATTGTAGCAATTATGCGTATTGCTCCGTTTAAAATATTAAATTTTTTAGGTGCGTGCTTTGTTGAGTTTATAAGGAATATTCCACTTATTGTCATTTTGTTTTTCTTCTACCATGGACTAAGTTCAATATTTAATTTAAGCGGATTTGTAGCAGGAACGATTGCCCTTACAATTTATACTGCATCTTTTATAGCAGAAGCCGTTCGTGCAGGCATTCAATCTGTTGATAAAGGCCAGATGGAGGCAGCACGTTCATCAGGTCTAAATTATATTCAAACAATGAGATACATTATTTTGCCCCAGGCTGTGAAAATCGTCATCCCCCCAATAGGCAACCAATTTATTAATCTAGTTAAAAACTCATCCATTCTTGGGGTAGCAGCGGGATTAGAATTAATGTATTTTGGTGACTATATTGCTCAAAAAAACTATGCCATTTTTGATACTTATATTTTTGTAGGAATATTTTATTTAATATTAACCATCCCGTTAAGTTTATTTGTCAATTACTTAGAGAGAAGATTGGCAAAAAGCTATTAAAAGAGGGGGGATAAGAGATGGATTTTATAGGTGCGTACTCCAGTGGAAACATTAGCTATTTACTTAAAGGGTTCTTAGTTACACTAGAAGTTGCTTTTATTTCAATTATTTTAAGTTTTGTTATAGGGAGCCTTCTGGGAATATTTAGATATGCAAAAATACCTGTTTTCTCAAAAATAGTCGCTGTTCTTGTTGAGGCAATACGTAATCTGCCTCTAATATTAATTATCTTTTTTACTTATTTCGCACTGCCTGAAGTAGGAATTAAAATGGGGGTTATGACAGCTGCTATTGCTGCATTAACGATCTTTGAATCTGCGATGATATCAGAAATCGTTCGAAGTGGACTAAACTCTATTGAAAAAGGACAAATTGAGGCATCAAGATCTTCTGGATTAAATTACGTACAAACGATGTGGCATATCATTCTTCCACAAGCATTGAAAAGAATGATACCTCCATTAGTAAGTCAATTTATTTCATTGTTAAAAGATACTTCTTTAGCAGTAATTATTGCTTTACCAGAACTTCTTCATAATGCACAAGGTATCTATAGCGGTCCAAGAGGCGGGAATCAAATCATTCCAATTATTATAATGGTAGCACTAATGTATTTTGTTGTTAATTATGCATTATCATTATTATCACGAGCATTAGAGAAACGTTTGGATACAACTCACAAGAAGGGGAAAGGTAAAAATAAATTTCAAGGGAATAATCAAGAAGTATTACCAAGCAATTTATCATAAGGAGCTGCCTACTTAGGTAGCTTTTTTTGGCGCCTTTTCTATTGAATGAAGTCAACCGCTAAACCCAATAATTACGGATATAAAGAATTAGACAAATTATTAGAAACATAAAATTATAAAAAACATAAATTTTTTAGATAATATAGTATGAAAGTATGAGAAAATAAAGTAATATGGTGAGGTGTAGGTTGATTAAATTCGAGTGCTTGGGAGGAAAGCGATAAGATGGCAGAGTTCGTTGGCAGTTTTTTTCAAAAAAGGGGCGTAAAGCGTTTTATTATATTTGCTTTAATCGCGGTCATATTATATCTTTTGAGAAGTATGATGAATTTAATACTGCTAACATTTATTTTTGCGTTTCTAATGGATCGTCTATCAGTATTTGTTTCTAGGCGATTGCATGTAAACCGTAAATTAACAGTTGTTGTCCTATATGTTGCCATTGTCGGCCTATTATCGCTCGGTATAAGTAAATATTTGCCGGTACTCATCAATGAAATAACCCAACTAATCAAGCAACTGATTGAATTTTATTCCCAGCCGCAAGATAATGTAGTGGTGAACTATATTGTTGAGAAGATAGTAGAAAAAAATGAAATAACCAACTTTTTAAAGCAAGGATTTACGTTCCTTCTTGGATATTTCACTAATATAGGAAAATTGAGCATAGATGTATTTTTATCTCTCATACTAAGCATATTTTATCTATTGGAAAAAGAAAGGCTCACTGATTTCACAAAAAAATTCAAGGAGAGTAAAGTGTCTCCATTTTATGATGAGATTGAGTTTTTTAGCAAAAAATTCGCATTAACGTTTGGAAAGGTAATTGAAGCACAGTTTATTATTGCGATTGTAAATACGGTACTAACAACGATTGCTCTTTCTATCATGGGATTTCCGCAATTGTTTGGTTTAGCAATAATGATTTTCTTCCTAGGATTAATACCGGTAGCGGGGGTAATTATCTCACTTATTCCGCTTTGTTTCATAGCCTATAGTATAGGTGGGTTCATCCAAGTATTATATGTAGTGATTATTGTAGTAATTGTTCATGCTATTGAAGCATACGTATTAAATCCGAAATTAATGTCTTCAAAGACAAACCTTCCAGTATTCTATACATTTATTGTATTAATCTTTTCGGAGCACTTCTTTGGAGTGTGGGGCTTAATATTGGGAATTCCAGTTTTCGTATTCCTTTTAGATGTGCTAGATGTGAAAAATGAAAAGGTTAAAAAGGATAAATAGTATAAAGTGGCTTGACTTTGGATAAAAAAATTAGTATATTTTTAAAAAAATTATATATAAAAAACGTTGAAAAGGATTAGTAAAATGTGTCCGTCTTTTCTAGAGAGGAAACGGTTGGTGAAAAGTTTCTAAAGACTGCATTTGAACCTGCCTTGGAGTTCTGTATCGATCTTACTTAAGATACAAGCGGTTTACGCGAACCGTTATCAATAATGAAGTGTACAGCAATGCTGTAAATAAGGGTGGTACCACCAGACCTCGGTCCCTTTTTAGGGATCGAGGTCTTTTCGCGTTTAAAAAAATAGAAGGGAAGATGTTTTGTGGCAAAGGATAAAAAATTTGTTGAAGAGATTACCGCAATGGAAGATGATTTTGCGCAATGGTATACAGATGTTGTAAAAAAAGCTGATTTAGTTGATTATTCATCAGTAAGAGGATCAATGATTATCCGCCCATACGGCTTTGCCATTTGGGAAAATATCCGTGATGTATTAGACGGGAAAATTAAAGAAACAGGACATGAAAATATTTACATGCCTTTACTTATTCCTGAAAGCCTATTACAAAAGGAAAAAGATCATATTGAAGGTTTTGCACCTGAAGTTGCTTGGGTAACTCATGGGGGTTCAGAAGAATTAACAGAGCGCCTAGTCATCCGCCCAACATCAGAAGTTCTTTTTGGTGAACATTATGCCAATATTATTCACTCTTATCGTGATCTGCCTAAATTATATAATCAATGGGCGAATGTAGTTCGCTGGGAAAAAACAACAAGACCATTTTTACGCTCATTAGAGTTCTTATGGCAAGAAGGGCATACATGTCATGCTACAAGCGAAGATGCTCAGGAAGAAACAGCAAGAATGCTTGAGATGTATGCTGAAGTGTGTGAGAAATACCTTGCAATACCTGTACTTCGCGGTCGTAAAACTGATAAGGAAAAATTCGCTGGTGCAGTTCATACGTTAACGATTGAAAGTTTAATGCATGACGGAAAAGCATTACAATCCGGTACATCCCATTATTTGGGAACGGGATTTGCTGAAGCATTCGGTATCCAATTTACCGACAAAAATGGTGAACTACAAACCGTACACCAAACATCATGGGGAATAACGACAAGATTAATTGGTGCGTTAATTATGGTTCACGGTGATAATCGCGGGCTTGTTGTACCGCCAAAAGTTGCTCCAAAACAAGTGATGATTGTTCCGATTGCGCAACATAAAGAGGGCGTCCTTGATAAAGCATACGAGCTAAGAGATCAATTGAAGAAAGTAGTAAGAGTCGATATCGATGCAAGCGACAAAATGCCTGGCTGGAAATTCAATGAATCTGAAATGAAAGGAATCCCTGTTCGTCTAGAAGTGGGACCTAAAGATATTGAAAAAGGGCAAGTCGTTCTTGTTCGCCGTGACACAGGAGAAAAAGTCTTCGTTCCAATGACTGAACTTGAAACGAAAATTATAGAACTTCTTGAAGATATCCAAAATAATCTATTTGAAAAAGCAAAGGCTCATCGTGAAGAAAAAACAAGTGTTGCACGCAATATGGACGAATTCAAACAAGTACTTGTTGAAAATCCAGGCTTTATTAAAGCAATGTGGTGCGGCGATGTAGCTTGTGAAAACTTCATTAAAGATGAAACATCTGCAACATCCCGTTGTATTCCTTTTGAAGAAGAACAAGTTTCTGATACATGTGTATGCTGCGGCGGCGAAGCAAAGCATTTAGTCTACTGGGCAAAAGCATATTAATAATATGATAAAAAATGCAGATGGATGGTTCATCTGCATTTTTTTTTGATGGACCGATTGAAAAAGAGAGTGAACCGATCAAAAAGAGAAAGGGACCGATTAAAAAAGAGAGTGAACCAATCAAAAAATGGCGGACCTATCAAAAAAGGGAATGAACCGATCAAAAAAAGAAAGGAACCAATCAAGAAGAGGAGTGAACCGATCAAAAAAGAGAGTGAACCAATCAAAAGAAAGAGAACCGATCAAAAAAAGAAAGGGACCGATCAATAAGAAGAATGAACCAATCAAAGAGAGAAAGGGACCAATCAAAAAAGGGATCGAACCAATCGAAAAATGGCGGACCGATCAAAAAAAGGAGTGAACCGATCAAAAAGAGTAATTTACTTTTCGTTTAAATGCAATAACTATTTTTACTCCTCGGAGTATTTTTAAAACAAAATTGCCTAAAATATAGCAAGTTTCTACATGTAAGTAATCTAATCAAACGTTTGATTAAACATGAAAAAAGTTCAGTTATATCAGTTGAAAAGTTGAATAAGGATTTGCATATTATGTCGACGTAAGTGCTGTACTTCAAAAGTATTTCGACAGAAAAAGTCCCCGCATTTTTTTATGCAGAGACTTGATAGTACTCAATTAATTTTATTTGATAATTCTCTTTGCACCAACAAAGCGATCTTTCCAATATTTATCGGACATTTTTACGATTGTTACTCCTTTTGATGTCGCACCAATAAATTTACCGTCCCCTATATAAATGGCTACGAACGATACCTTTCCTTTTTTAGTTCCGGTAGCGTAATAGACTAGGTCACCATTTTGTAATTGGTTCAGTTTGACTGCTTTCCCTATTTTGTATTGATCAGCACTCGTTCTTGGGATCTTTAATTTGGTAGCCGCATTTTTGTAAACATATTGTGTATAGCCACTTGCATCAAAGCCTTTTGGAGTAGTGCCCCCCATTTTAAACTTTTCCCCTTCATAAAGCTTGGCAACTGACACTACTTCTTCCCCATAATTAATTGAAGCAGATGCTTTTGAAAATGGTACAAACAATAATGCTGTGGAAAGTGCAAAAATCGCTGCAATAATCACTAAAAACCTTGGTTTACGAATTGCTAGATTCATCCTCTTTTGCCCCCTAATTTTCTGTATATTTTTAAATACGATTCAATATATGAAGGTACTTTGGAAATGATTCTATAGTTTTAATTCATTCGCCATTCTATAAAACATAAAAAAACCTTAGCTCAAAATAAAAGCTAAGGTAATTCCTTATTCATTACAGCTGTTCATCGAAACCCATTTATCTGCCCAATGCTGTACCTCGTCAAGTACTGGAGTAATCGCATGGCCTTTTTCACTTAATCTGTATTCAATTCGAACTGGTGTTTCCGGGTACACATCGCGAATAACAATATTTTCGTTTTCCAATTCCTTTAATCGATCGGAAAGCATTTTTTGACTTATATGTGGAATTTGTTCAGCAATTTCATTAAAGCGCATCGGTTGTTTTTCCAGAACGCGGATAACCACCCCAATCCAACGTTTGCCTAATAACTGAAATGCCTTTTCAAATTTTGGACAAAGTCGTGAATTTTCCATATTGATACACCTCCTATATGGAACGAAGCATAACTTTTTTCCTATTTGCTATCTATTATACACCTTTTGTAAACTTACTAATAGTTAGTAAGTTTATTTTTGCAAAAAATTATTTTTACTTCTAGATTGATATTAAAATGGTGAAATATTTGTAATATATGCATGATTTCAATAAAAGGGGGTAATAAATAAAACAAGGAGATGATTAAAATGGCGAAATTAAATCGGGTAGTAATTGCAGGAATAGGAATTGCTGGTGTTTCGTTTCTTTCATCTAAGAACAATCGTGAGAAGGCACGGGTTATGTTGAATAATGTTAAGACGAAGGCGGATTCCTGGATGAAAAAGAAAAAGCATAATAAATCACCGATGACGAAGATTGGCCACTCCGATCCACACGATTTAGCTGATAATAAAATGGTCAGTGAAGGTGCTATGTACAGTGTTGATTATTATAATATGGTAGAACAAGAAGAATAGATTGGAGAGGGTTCGGTAATTATTACTGAACCCTTTCTTCATTAACCGGCTGGCCAAGTAATCCATAAAAAAACAAATTACCTAAATCAAGAAGGATGTCCATGTTATAGTTGGAAAAAAGCTCGGTACGATGTGTGAGTTCACTAAATGTTTGGATATAGATTAATATCGCATCTGTTGACATGTTGGCATTGACGTAGCCTTCGGTTCGCCCTTGTTCGATTAATTCCATGATTAAAGGAATTGCTTTATTATTTGCAAAATCATCGATAATGTTTTTTAACGAAGGATCACTTATTCCTTTAAGAAAATCTAAACTTAATGTTTTTGCCGTTTCCTTCTTATCGAATATCATTTTCTCTAACTTTTTAGGGAAAGGGATATCTACTTGAAGTAATTGCTTATATGTTTCTAATTCTTTATCCATATAGTCTGATAATACCTCTTTAAAAAGCTCTTCCTTACTTCCAAAGTAGTTATAAATTGTCACAGGGGAGACATTCGCTTTCTTGGCTATTTCCGCAATACTCACCTTTTCAATTCCGTAAATCATAAATAATTCTAAAGCCGCTTGTTGTATATACTCTTTCTTCTTTTCTGTTCTGCGCTTATATCCGTCCATTACTTTCACCTCTATTTTTTATGATACTAAATGTTTTGAAATGGAACAATAAATTTTATTCAAAACTTGTTGATTTTCGGTTTTTGTTGCTTTATTATGTAATCAATGAATTGTTTTTATACAAAACATATAAAAGAGGCGATGGAAATGGGAATACTAATAAATCATTTAACGAAAGTGTTTCCTAATGGGAAGGGGATTTTTGACTTAACTTTTGAGGTAAAACCTGGTGAAGTATTTGGTTTTTTAGGACCAAATGGTGCAGGGAAATCTACAACTATTCGACATCTCATGGGATTTATGAAGCCAAAGTCGGGTTCGACTAAAATTAATGGGTTGGACTGCTGGAGAAATAGTGCTGAAATACAAAAATCAGTCGGTTATCTTCCAGGTGAAATCGCCTTTTTAGATAATATTAATGGACTAGAACTTCTTGAATTATTAGCCGGCATGAGAGGGATGAAAGACGTTACAAGGAGAAATGAATTAATTGAAAAACTTCAATTCGATGTAAAAACGCCAATTCGTAAAATGTCAAAGGGGATGAAACAAAAAGTAGGAATTGTGGCGGCATTTATGCACGATCCTGACATTTTGATTTTAGACGAACCAACATCAGGTCTAGATCCACTGATGCAGAGCTTATTTGTTGAATTAGTATTAGAGGAAAAAGCAAAAGGAAAAACGATATTAATGTCATCCCATATGTTTCAAGAAATTGACCGAACTTGTGACCGAGTGGGGATTATAAAAGATGGAAGATTAGTTGCTGTCGAGGATGCTCAAAGTATGCAGGCAAAGCAACGTAAATTATTTGATATTGTCGTAGAAACGAAAAATGATATAGAGGCTTTCAAACACTCTGATATCGAGATTATAAGTATTGAAGGTCTTCGTTTAAGAGTGGCAATTCAAGGGGATTATAACCGGTTCATCCATGTATTGTCCCAATGCAAAATTAATCATTTAGATGTTCACTCTCAATCTTTGGAGGAAATATTCATGCACTACTATGATAAGGAGGAATCACTTTCATGAGTGCTGCACTGTTTAAAACGATGTTGAAGATGAATGGAAAGAGCATTTCTAGTTATGCATTTGGAGCAGCCTTTTATATGCTTCTTATTATTTGGATTTATCCTTCAATTGCAAAGTCGGACGCACTTGAGCAGCTTTTTAAAGAGATGCCGCAAAATTATTTAAGTGCTTTTGGATTTGATGGTGGAATGATCAATGATCTTAGTGGATTTCTTGCAGCTGAGTATTATGGTCTACTGTATTTAATCATTTTAATGATATTTAGTGTGGTTACGGCTACACAACTTATTGCTAGATTAGTAGATCGGGGTTCAATGGCTTATTTGCTGTCTACCCCTGCGTCTAGAGTAAGAATTGCTATTACGCAAAGTACGATATTGGTATTGGGTTTATTGGTTATTACGATATTTTCCATCCTTCCTGTCTTTATTGGTACGAAATGGATTATTGAAGATGCGAATATAAATAGTTGGAGATTTATAGAAATGAATATTGTTGGATTCCTCTTGTTTTTTGTAATTAGCGGCTATTCATTTTTATTTTCTTGTATGTTTAATGATGAAAAGAAAGCGTTAGCTGTTTCGGGTGGATTATCTATTATTTTTTTCGCAATCAATCTTGTAGCGAAAATGAGTACAGATTTTGAGTGGCTTAAGCATGTGACAATATTTTCTGCTTTCCAACCAACAGAAATTGCCAAAGGATCCGTAGATATTTTACCTGTTTCCCTTGCTTTAGGCGGCGCAGGCATCGTGTTATATGTTCTGGCAGTCATTATATTTAAAAAAAGGGATCTGCCTCTATAATCATTGGAACCGACCTGTTCATATGAATGGGTCCTTTTTAATATAAATTTTGGCTCTTTACATAATGATAGTTGTTTTTAGGAACATAGACCGTTACTTTCCGCTACAGGAACCTGCTTTCCGCCCGCCCCGCGGAAAGCGAGCACCCTGGAGCGGAAATCACCATCTTATTCATACTGAAAGCAACAAGTTTGCGAGGAATAGCCTAAATTTTAAAGGAATTTACTACGTCGCTAGCGAAAAGGAATACATACAAAATAACAAAGCAGGGATGGGGATGTAAATGAGTACGATAGTTAATCAATTAACAGGCTGGATTGATTATTTGAAAAATATTAAAGCAGAACAACATGAGGAGTTTTTCAAACCAATTGCTGAAGGGAAATGGTCCAAAGCAGCAATTATTGCCCATATCTTCTACTGGGATCGCTTCTTTTATGAAAAAAGACTGCCTGCAATGTTAGAGGGTGGAACGTTGCCTAGTATTGACGCAAGCTATGTTGAGGAAATGAATAATGAAGCCGATGAATATGCTCATTCGGGAATTCAGCTGTCCGACCTAATCAATAAAGCTATTAAACAAAGAGAGATACTTGTAGATTCATTAAAGGATCAGGATTTGTCACAGACCTTTATCATAAATGGAAATAAATATACTCTTGAATCTTATGTGAAAGGTGAAGTAGAACATGACCTACATCATTTAAAACAACTAAAAGGATAAAAAAGAGGAGCATGTATGGCTCCTCTAATGTAATAAATGCTGATAAATCCATGGGGAAAGACAAAATGACATAATTGCAGCTAATACCATACAAACGCTGGAGACAGCCCCAGTGGCATGGCTTAATTCTAATGCCTTTGATGTCCCGGCACCGTGTGAACTCGTACCTAGCAAAACCCCTCGTGCTATTTCACTTTTGAATCGAAAGAGGCGAATCATCCACGGTCCTAGAATCATTCCAATAATCCCGGTAATAATTACAAATACAGCAGTAATGGTGGGGATACCACCAATTTTTGTTGAAACACCCATAGCAATCGGTGTTGTAATTGAATAAGGAATAATGCTTATTGACAATGTTTTATTTAAATGGATTATGCCTGAAATTGTATACGACGCAAGAATGGACATAATCGAACCGAAAAATACACTAAATAGAATTTCACTCAAATATTTTTTTAAAATCGGATAAAAACGATAGAGTGGAATCGCTAATGCCACGGTTGCTGGTTGTAATAATTTCGTTAACCAAACGGCTCCGTGATTGTATGAATCATATGTTATATGGAAGAATACGAGCATTAATATAATCAAAAATGGGGCTACTAAAAGTGGTGAACAGTATATTTTTTTAGTTTTACTGTATCCCCATTTTGCTAGCCAATAAATACTAACGGTGAGAAGTATATACATAAGTGTCAACATGCTGAGTCTTTTTCTCCTTTCTTCGCGCCATTTTTTCTGCTAAAAAGCCGGAACATACCATGACAATCGTTGAACTAATAACAATGACAGCGAAAATTTTAAACCCATTTTCCATTAATAATTGTTTATATTGAAGGATGCCTACGGCTGAAGGAATGAAGAATAACAATAATTCCGCCACTAACCAATTTCCCCCGACTTCAATCCACTTCAACTTTATTACCTTTGTCTGTAATAAAATAAATAAAATAACCAATCCTAAAATACTGCCTGGAATGCTAAGATGCAGAAGTACGGAGAATTCTCCCATTAGATACGTAAAAACGGTTAGTATGATGATTTGAATGCATCCAATTAATAATTTTTTCATTTGTTTCTCCTCTTTTATGAAAAAAATTTCTATCTAAAGTGTACAGTGCATTTTTATATAGGTAAAATGAATATAAAGAATGATAGTCATTCTAAATAGTTATAAGAGGGTGCGGATGTATTGGATGTTCAGCATTTAAAATATTTTGTAGCAGTTGCTAAGGAAGGTAATTTCACAAAAGCAGCACAAAAGCTCTACGTTTCACAACCGACGATTAGTAAAATGGTGAAAAGTATTGAAGAAGAGCTCGGTGTTGTCCTTTTTGACCGTACAGGTAAACAGGCAAAACTAACGGACGCGGGGGAAGTTATTCTCGTTCAAGCACAAAATATTATTCGTTCATTCGAAAATCTTTCTTCAGAATTAGATGATTTAATGCAGTTAAAAAAGGGAAATATTCATATAGGATTACCGCCAATGGTTGGTTCTCGCTTTTTTCCTAAGGTTATTCAGGAATTTCACAAAAAGTATCCGCATATTACCGTGCAGCTTGTTGAGGATGGAGCAAAAAGAGTGGAAAGAGACGTTGGGAATGGTACGCTTGATTTAGGGGTTGTTGTTTTGCCGGTCAGTGAAGAAATCTTTCATACGTTTTCTTTTGTGAATGAAAATCTCATGCTACTTACTCACCCAGATCACCCTTTAAGTAAAAACAAATCAGTTTCACTTTCTGAATTGGAGCATGAGTCATTTATCTTGTTTGAAAAGGATTTTGCCCTACACGATCGGATCATTCGAGAATGCGTTCGTTCTGGTTTCCAGCCGAATATCATTTATGAAAGTTCACAGTGGGATTTTATTAGTGAAATGGTTATTGCCAATCTTGGGGTTGCTCTCCTGCCAGAAACGATTTGTAGACAAATAAATCAGAAACAAGTGTCGATTATTCCTCTTACCAATCCAGCTATCCCATGGAATCTAGGAATTATTTGGAGGAAAGACCGCTACCTATCCTTTGCAGCAAGAGAATGGATTCGATGTACCCAAATGTTTATGGAACAAAATAGATAAGAAGTTTGTAATGATAGAAACATACGTAGAAAGGAGATATTTTAAATGAAAAAAGATATGCAGCAATTTGATGAAGAAAAATTAACTAGTGAAATGCAGCGTTCGAGTAAGCATTATTCAGATGATAAATTTTGGGACAAGCTCAAAAAGTATGGTAAAAAGGCCGGAGGGGTAGTCGTCTATGCCGTTCTCTTATTGTACTACACATTACAAAAACCGACCGTTCCTAAGAAAACGAAGGTGTTTATTATCGGTGCATTAGGTTACTTTATTCTTCCAACCGATTTAATTCCCGATTTTCTGCCGGGAATTGGCTATGTAGACGATTTAGGTGCACTTGGCGCTGCAGTTTTCCAAATAGCTGCACATATAGATAAAGAAGTTAAGGCTAAAGCGAAAGATAAAGTGGTTCAATGGTTTGGTGATGAAGTTAACACGACGGTTATCGATGAAAAATTAGGACATTAAAAACGATGGATGTATTAAAATGGTACCTGTAGGTAGGACACTCGAAAAAAAGAGTGTTCAACCTGCAGGTATTTTTTATATACTTGAATTTCAGAATATGGGGATTAGAGGACAACATGAGTAAAATAACTTTTTCATCTAAAGAGATAAACACACTTCAGAAAAATCCAAATGTAAAGCGTGTCAGCGAAAAGTCTATTACCTATACAGACGAATTTAAAAATAGATTTATCGATGAATATCAAGCCGGCAAACTCCCTCGCCAGATCTTTGAGGAGAATGGCTTTGCTGCGGAGGTTATTGGCATAAAACGAATTGAACAATCAGCCTGTAGGTGGAAAAAAGCCTATGAAAAGAATGGCTTGATCGGGCTTACAGATTCAAGAAAAACAGCCTCCGGCAGACCTTTAAAACGGGAGCTAACACCGTCCGAAGTAATTGAGAGGCAAAGAGCCAGAATCGAGCTATTGGAAGGACAGGTAGAGCTGTTAAAAAAGCTAGAAACGACCGAAAGGAGGCTGCTAAACACAAACGAAAATCTAAATCCGAATAAGGCGTACCAATTGATCCGGGAAACTATTGAACAAAATGGTTTTAAGGGGATGACTGGGTATTTTTGTGATCTCCTGGGGGTATCCCGTTCGGGATATTACAGTTATCTGAAGGCATCCCCCATACGAGAAGCGAGAGAAAAACTTGACCTCGAAGCGAAAGAAATTATCTTAAAGGCCTTTGACCGTCGTGGATATAAGAAGGGGTCTCGCTCCATAAAAATGATTTTGGAGAATGATTTTAACATTGTCTTTAGCCGAAAAAAGATACAGAGAATCATGAGAAAATATGGAATCGTCTGCCCTCATAGAAGACCTAATCTTTATAAAAAAATTGCAAAAGCAACAATGGAGCATCAGGTTGTCCCGAATAAATTAAACAGGAAATTCAAGCAAGGAGTACCGGGAAAAGTTTTACTTACGGATATCACCTATTTGCCATATAGCGGTAAGTGTATGGCTTATTTGTCGACAGTAAAAGACGCTTCCACCAACGAAATCCTTGCTTACCATGTATCTGATCGAATCACACTAGACATCGCAACTCAGACGATCCATAAATTGATGACCAATAAGAAAGTTAAACTCTATGAAGATGCCTTTATCCACTCGGACCAAGGGAGCCATTACACAAGCCCGCGATACCAAAAGCTATTAAAGAAATACGGCCTAGGCCAATCCATGTCACGGAGAGGTAATTGTTGGGATAATGCCCCTCAGGAATCATTCTTTGGACATCATAAGGATGAGGTAGATTATAAATCGGCTAGAACATTGAAGGAATTGAAGTCAAAAATAAATCATTATATGGTTTACTATAACAATTACCGCTATCAATGGAATTTAAAGAAGATGACCCCCATTCAATACAGGAATCATCTTCTAACTGCTTAAACTCTTTTTTTATAGTGTCCTTGACATAGGTGCCAGTTTATATTCATCGTTTTTTTTTTTTTGTTTCCGGGGTAAGTAGTCCAGCTAATTGAGTCTTATAATATTCAGTAATAAGAGTTTTGACAGCGTATCCATAAAACTCACTATGTCTAACCTTCTTACTTACTTATTACCTATTTTGGGTAAGTGAGTAGTCTGGTTAGCTTATAAAAGAATCAATGAATAAAAATATTTGCTATTACTACCCGTAACTACGAAAACATTTTTTTGACTCCTAATTTACTAAAATCCAAGCATAATTATACATTTTTATTGAATGATTTGCGCAATGCTATTGATAAAAATAGGAATCCCTTTGGATTAAAATCTCTTTTAGGAAAAAGGGTGGATTTTTTTTTAGTGCTATAGTAATATTTACAATCTTCAGGAAATTATTATACCATAAAAGTGGGGTTTAACCCTTATTTTAACATTTTTAAAGGAGGGATTTGGATGGGACAATCAGCAGTACTTAAGATTAAAGACTTTTCCGACACAAACTCCGTTATACAACCAATCTTAATGGTATCAGAAGAGAGAGAAGCACTAAGGTTATCTGAAGTTGTCGAAATGTTTGAACAAAGATTCCAACATGAGAAACATTGCTGTAATTCATCTTCTGAACCTATAGAACATCTTTAGCATGAATGGACTCTCAAATTAACTTTTGAGAGTCCCAAGTTTAGCCAATAAAAACCGAGGTGAATAAATTGAATATAACAAAGTTTAAAAACGATATAAATATTATTAATGTTGAATTTAAAGATAGATTAGACAGAACTTTTACTATTGATGCTAGAATTAATGAACCTGTTGCAATGTTATTAAATAGAAATCATATACCTATTGATGCGGTTATTGTTAAAAGGAATGGTATAGTGATTGATGATTGGCAAGAGAGAATTGAAGCCGGTTACACATACAGTATAGAAATGGTGAGGGCTTATCACTTGCCCGACTTTTTGTCATTACTCAGACTTTGGAATACCAATGCTTACCAAGGTAAAATAAAAACAAGGGAAGATTCTTATTATACTAAAAGAATGTTTTTACACAATGATACTGATGGTGATTACACAGCTACTCAGACTTCGTTTAATAAAGAAGAATTTGTTAGTTATTTAGAAGAGACTTTTGTAGAAGGTATTTTACTGAATAATTTAATTGAAGACCAAGAAAATATTGGACTTGCCATGTCTGGTGGAAGAGATAGTCTTTCTCTTGGTTACTTCTTAAGTCGTACCAAGACAAAATTGCCGGAATTTCAAATAAAGTCAATTCATGTAGGAGCCTTTTCAAAGCCTGCTGAGACAAGATTTGCTCGAGAAATAGCTGAGAAATTTAACTTCAATTTCAGACTAGTTACTGATGATGAAGTAATAGAATTGTTCAATTTGAAAAAAACGCCGCATGAAGTTTTGGATTTTATAAAACATGACTTTAATAAATCTTACTCTATTGGTGCAACTCATATCATCATGAGGGCAGCAGTTGAAAACGCTGCAAAAGAACAAGGCATTAAAAAATTAGCCTATGGATTAATGACGGAAGATATAATGTCTTCTATTATTAAGGGTATATTTGTAGGTATGCCATTCAAAGGGCCTTTCAAAAATCAAATGGGTAATTTCGAGTTAGTATACCCTTTATGGCCAATATCTAAAAAGGAACTAACTCTTTACTTAGATGCAATTGTTCCTCATCACAATACACAAGGAAGCCCATCGGAATTTGAAAGAGGAGCATTATCACGTGATGTATATTATCTAATAACTGACACCTTAGAAAATATTCTACCGGGATTAGGTATGCAGCTATTTCAGGCACAAAAATCAACAAACACTTTTTTAACTCCATACACTTATCACGAATGCCAAAATTGTGGAGTGACCTACTCTTCATCATACAAACCCGAAATAGTTAGCAGCCAATTAAAAGAATATAAAGAAAATAATCCTGGGTTATGTGATCTATGTAATATTTTTGATGAACATAATTTAATAACAACTTGAAATCTATAAAGGATCCATTTATTTAGATATTATCTAGTAAGGTTTATAACAACCTTTACTACAACACTTTTTAGCTAGATGGATTATTAATACTACTAATTTTAAAAAAGTATTATTAATAGATTTTGTAAAGAGGGGATAACTTTAATGATTAAAGGCAATCGTAATGTTTTGTTAATTTTGGTTGCTACAAGTTTTAACTTTCTGGGGAATGGAATGCATTTAGTGGCAATATCATGGCTTATTTATGAAATTACAAAAAGTCCCTTATCTGTTGCCTTTTTGGTGACTCTTCAGTGGGTACCGGGAATAGTTTCCTCTTTTTTTACTGGATCTATAATTGATAATTTAAATAGAAAATATATATTAATATGTATGGATATTATTAGATGTATAACTGTCCTATCCTTACCAATATTATTTTATTCAACCGACTCTACAAAAGTGTGGGTTTTATATGCTGCTACTGTAATAATTACAATTTGTAGCAACTTCTTCCATCCGGCGCAAAAGGCTATACTAAAAGAGGTCATACCAGAGGATATATTTTTACGAGTAGTTAGTTTTAATTCCACTATTTTACAGTTAGGAGCAATTGTCGGTGCAGGCTCAGCAGGCTTTCTAATATCAATGTATTCTCCCTATGCTGTCTTTTTAATTGATTCCTGTACATTTTTAATTTCGGCAGTGTTATTGTCTTTTCTTCAATACAAAAGGTTATTAAAAAGAACAAACCATAAAGTAAGGCTTTCCTTTTATAAAGATTTAAAAATAGGTGCCTCTTACTTATTTCAAAGGAAAGTTTTGTTTACCCTTTATTTAATGGGGTTGATACCGTCTTTAGTAGTTAAAATAATTAACTCATTATTAAGTTCTTATACTGATACATCACTGCATATGGGTGTAAAAGAATATGGTATTTTGGACTCTGCTTTTGCAGTTGGAAGTGTTGTAACTGGTCTGTATTTGGTAGGTTTTGTTAAGAAGGGTGGTATGGAATCTACTTTCTACAATTACTCCTTTATCGGCATTGGTTTAAGTTTATTAATGCTTAGTATATTTCCTAATTATTATGTTGCAATAATAGGAATGGTAATATTAGGCGCAACGACCATGTTTGAAGTTGTTTCAAGAAGAACATTGGTAATGAAAAGTGTAGATGAGAATTATATGGGTAGGGTAGAAGGATTTTACTGGATGATTGTATCAAGTGTAACACCATTAGGTAACATTATTGCAAGTTTTATTGCAGATTTTACAGGTAGCAGAGCTGTCATATTGTCCTATGGATTAATCATGTTCATAATTTTTGTAACCCTATTTAAAGGAGGAAAGAGAAATTTTATAACTGAACTCACAAAAGAAGTGGATTTTAATACCATTAGAAAACAAAAACAAATCGAGAGCACAAATTAACTTTGAAAATTATATTAATTATTTTTTCTTTGATATACCTTTAAAAGTAATAAAGTAAGTTATTAACCTTTGCTTGAATCTTCAGAGTTATAAGGGACAGAAAAGACTACGATTAATATTTGTACTTTTCAATCTGTTTTTTTAAAATAAAATTCCTAAGAAAATTGTAGTGTCCCTTTTTGAATTTTTCCAAATATATTAGGATTTAGAGGTGAATAATGAAATATCAAATCCGTGAGGCTAATTTAAGTGATTATCAGAAAATTCAGCCGATACATAAAGAAGTTCATGACTTGCATGTTAACGGTAGACCTGATAAGTACAAACCATCAAATAATACTTTGGATTTTGACTATTTTAAATCATTGGTTTATGACAATAACTCTATAGTTTACATTATTGAAAGTGATGGGAAAATCATAGCCTTTACTTTCTTAAGAAAATATGAAGCAGCAGAGCGTGATACAATCGTAAAAAATACCTACGTTTTTATGGAAGACTTCGGTGTGGCAGGAAGCTTTAGAGGAGAAGGTTTTGGTAAATTACTTTTTAATAAAGCTATTGAGTTTGCAAAAAAAATAGGTGCAGTAAGTTTAGAACTCGGTGTGTGGGAATTTAATCGTCAGGCTATTAAGTTTTATGAAGCAATGGGGATGAAAACTCAAGCAAGAAAAATGGAAATTGAAATTTAAAAAAATGATTTTTGTTGAAATTGACTTTTATTTTTCTTTAGTCTAATAATAGCATAATCTTAGCTTAAATTTAAATATAGTAATCTTAATAAGAAAAGGATTTAGAAATACTTTTAGTGGAGTTTATATGGCTCCATTTTTTTCTGTGTAAATAAAATATGTGGGAATTTAATTGATATATACTGTAGGTAATTATCTACGAAAGGTGAGAGGTGAACATAGGGGAACTCACAAGGCGAATTCCAAAATAGTTATTTATGGGGAGAATTACCATAAAAGCGCACGTGAAAATTACTTTCTATAGCATTATCCAGCAAAAAAATTAGAAAAAAAACCTCTGCATTGAATAACTTTCTTTCATTGCTACAGCGTTGATTTGAAATTTTACAAGTTACTTATTAGATATCTAGATAAATAGGTGATTTCTTCTTCCTATTATATCTTTGACGAAATTAGTAATCATCAATTAAATGAAACTAAATCTATTGAAGATACGTTATAATAGTTGTATCCATAATTTTAAATTGTGGATGGTTAAACTATTTTTGGAGGACATGATGAGCGATTTTATTCAATCAATCTTAACCTTTTTGACGGATCTCGGTTATTTCGGTGTAGCACTAGGACTAATGATTGAAATTATTCCGAGTGAAATTGTGTTAGCGTATGCGGGCTATCTTGTATCGCAAGGACATATTAATTTTGTCGGTGCGGTCATCGCTGGTGTTATCGGTGGAACGATTGCGCAAATTTTCGTTTACTGGATTGGTGCGTATGGAGGAAGACCTTTCTTGAAAAAATACGGGAAATATATTTTTATCCATGAGAAGCATATTGATATTGCTGAAAAATGGTTTAATAAATATGGATCCGGCGTAATTTTTACAGCACGTTTTATACCAGTCGTGCGTCATGCCATTTCAATCCCAGCAGGTATTACGAAAATGTCGTTGAAAAAATTCACTATATATACGACATTAGCCATTATCCCGTGGTCGATCTTGTTTGTTGCTTTAGGGGACCAGCTATCATCAAATTGGAAGCATGTAGATGAATTTGCCAAACCATATATACAACCTGCTATGATCATTGCAATTGGATTGATTGTTTTATATTTTATTTATAAAATGTTTAAAAAAAAATAACAAAAGAAAGAATAGAATGTCTGAATCAATTAAGATTTAGGCATTTTTTTTAACCGAATTAAAGGGGAATTTAAGATGGAGGATGAAATATTTACATATGACATTAAAAGGAGTGAAGAAATATGAATTCATCAAAATTACGTGATCTATTATTATCAGAATTATACATCGCTGTTCGAACAACAAAGGAATTGCTGAAGAAAGTGTCTGAGGAGGATTTTTCCTATCAGCCAACTGAAAAGATGCGCACCTTATTGGAGCAAGCAAACCATTTAGTACAAATCCCTTTCGTTGATATCGCAATTGGACAAGAAAAAACAGAAGCTGAAATTAGACAACTTGAAAAAGAGTTATATTCGACCGATGTTATCAAACTTGGCGATGTAATGGAAAGAGGATTCCAAGAGTTAAAAGCGTATTATGAATCGCTTTCTGAAGAAGACTTTTTAGAAAAGGTAACGAAACCATTTTATTTTTCGCCTGATATGGCAGGGCATACGCAAGCGAAATGGTTGATTGAAACAACTACACATGCATTTCACCATCGCGGGCAATTTTTTAATTATTTAAAAGAGCTTGGTAAAGAAGTAAATATGTTTGATTTATATTAATGGAAAAATCCGTTGCAGAATGCAACGGATTTTTTATCGTTTTAATAAGATTCTATACGAGTCATTCGCCAATTTTTCTTGTACAACACTTCAATCATTTGATTTATCTTAGCCCTATCATTTAGTGCATTTTTTATAATTTGAACCTCATTTTTTGTAACAGAAAGTCCGAAATATTTTGCTAGTGTTTTTTCTACATTTGCACCTTTTGCAATTTCATTAGCGATTTCAGTTTCCATCCAAATACACCTCCATGAAATTCTTTAATAAAAGTTTAAATTTAAAATATTAAATTCGAATGAACTTAGATTTAAAATTTAGTAAAGATTTGACATGATTCAAATGTTTTAGCACATACTAAGTGACATAAATAGTGGAAGTGAAAAGATATTTTAGAATAGGGAATATATTGATAATTATTTGAATGTAATCCTTTTCGTTGTGAGTGAATTAATTTTATGTTTTAATTTTAAAGACCTTAAATTTTACTGAGAAAATATTGTTTGTTGTTCCGACCTTCATACATAATCAGTAGTAATCGATATTATATCGAAAAAGTAAACATGGGTATTTCAACATATGAAAAAACTTCTAGATGGAGGAAACAAAATGAAATATATTATTTCAATTATCGGTTTATTAATCGTCATAGGGTTAGCATTATTAGCGAGTAATAACCGTAAAAAAGTTAATTATAAACCGATTATTTTAATGGTAGTAATTCAAATTGTATTGGCGGCCTTATTGCTAAATACGAAGTTTGGATTAGTATTAATTAAAGCGATTGCAGAAATTTTCACGAAGCTGCTTGAATACGCTGGTGAAGGAATCTCCTTTGTATTCGGAGGAATTGCTAATAAAGGGGAAGCACCTTTCTTTTTAAACGTTCTCCTTCCGATTGTCTTTATTTCAGTATTGATAGGAATCTTTCAATATTTACGGATCCTTCCATTGATAATGAAAGGGATCGGTTTATTACTTAGTAAGATTAATGGGATGGGGAAACTGGAATCTTATAACGCCGTTGCCTCTGCTATGGTAGGACAATCCGAAGTATTTATAACGGTGAAAAAACAATTGAATCATCTCCCTCCACATCGTTTATATACGTTATGTGCGTCGGCTATGTCGACTGTTTCAATGTCTATTGTTGGCGCTTATATGACAATGATTGAACCAAAATATGTGGTTACGGCGCTCGTCATCAATTTATTTGGCGGATTTATCATCTCTTCGATTATTAATCCATACAAAGTTGATAGCAATGAGGATATTTTAGAAATTCAAGAAGAAAAGCAAAGTTTCTTTGAAATGCTAGGAGAATATATTCTTGATGGCTTTAAAGTAGCAATCATTGTTGGGGCAATGTTAATAGGATTTGTTGCGTTAATAGCAGCTATAAATAATGTGTTTGATTTGATCTTCGGTATTTCGTTCCAGCAAATCCTTGGCTATATTTTCTCCCCTGTTGCCTTTATTATGGGTATTCCTTGGGCAGATGCAGTGAAAGCGGGCGGAATCATGGCGACAAAGCTTGTAACCAATGAATTTGTGGCAATGATTGATCTGACCAAAATTCAATCAAGCTTTAGCTCGCGGACAATTGGTATCATCTCCGTGTTTCTCGTTTCCTTTGCAAACTTCTCATCCATTGGAATTATTGCAGGTGCAGTAAAGGGACTAAGTGAAAAACAAGGGAATACGGTTGCACGATTTGGATTAAAATTATTATATGGTGCTACACTTGTAAGTATATTATCTGCTATTATTGTCAGCTTTGTTTTATAATAAAAAAGGACTTATTTGTTTTTTGAGAGAACAAATGAGTCCTTTTTATTTTCATTAGAAAAAATTTTTCACAGTAGCGTTTCGGAGTATAAATTGGTAGACTTTTCAATATACACTACATCTATCAGTTATGAATGGAGATTAATATGAAGAACATATTAGTTGTTGATGACGAGAGAGAAATTGTAAATTTGATCACGATTTATCTGAAAAATGAAGGATTTCATGTGTTAAAAGCTCACAATGGGGTGGAAGCTCTAACGATTATGAATCATGAGCAGGTAGAGTTGATGATTATAGATATTATGATGCCTGAGATGGACGGGATGGAATTATGTCGCAGGATTAGGGAAAAGAATCAGGTTCCTATTATTATGTTGAGTGCAAAAGGGGAAGATATGGATAAAGTCCTTGGTCTTATGACGGGGGCGGATGATTATATGATTAAGCCATTCAATCCATTGGAGTTGATAGCTCGCGTAAAGTCATTATTAAGAAGATCCTACCAATATAAAATTGACACGCAGTCGAATGAAAGTGAAATTATCAGCATTCATTCACTTGAGATCAATCGCAGCTCACATCAAGTATTAAATGGTGGTATCCCGATTTCGCTAACGGCCAAAGAGTTTGATATTTTATATTTACTTGCTAGTCATCGAGGAAGGGTTTTTAGCACAGAAGAGATTTTTGAACGTGTATGGGATGAGAAATACTTTGCCTCTAATAATACGGTAATGGTTCATATTAGTCATCTAAGAGATAAATTGGAGAAGGAATTAGGTTATAAATTGATCAAAACCGTATGGGGGGTCGGTTACAAGATTGAAGAATAGGTTGATTAATCAAATACAAGGAAAGATTATGCTTCTTATTCTAAGCAGCTTAGTTTTATCTACAATTGTTTTCGCAATCCTTTTCGTCATATTATATATTTTGAAAAATATGTCGGTTATTCCTTATCGTGTATTATACAGTTTTTATCGATTCGATCAAAAATACGGTTATGCATATTTGGGAATGTTCATCTACTTTCTTTTATTTATCTTATTTGTACTCATCCTTAGTCGAGGATGGGGCAGGGACTTTAATAAGGTGTTGGAGGGGACGAAAAAAATATCCGAAGGTGAACTTGATTTTCAAGTTCCCGTTTATTCAAATAATGAATTAGGGGAAATGGCAGGGAATATTAATCGGATTTCCGAACAATTGCACCATTCAATACAAGAGGAACGGCGGGCAGTACAAGGGAAGAACGAATTAATTACGAATGTCTCACATGATCTCAGGACCCCTCTAACATCAATTATGGGGTACTTGCGTTTAATTGAAGAGGATCGCTATAAGGATGAGGTCGAGCTTCGTTATTACGTGAATATCGCGTATGAAAAGGCTATGAACCTAGAACGAATGGTTAGTGATTTATTTGAATACACCCGTGTAAACTTTGGTACTCAGCGGTTAGAAAAAATCGAAATTGACTTAATCCAGCTGTTATCTCAAATTACCGCTCAGTTTATTCCGATTCTTGAAGAGGCAGATATGGCGATTAATTTTATCGCTGTAGATGAAAATATTATGATTAAAGCGGATGCGGATAAATTAGTGAGGGTATTTGAAAATTTAATCTCTAATGGGATGAAGTATGGGAAAGAGGGCAAGAAAATTTTGTTAAGGGCTAAAAAAATGGATGGCCAGGCTATAGTCGAGGTCACTAATTATGGGGAACCGATTTCCTCTGCTGACCTTCCATATATTTTTGACCGGTTTTATCGAGTCGAGAAATCCCGCTCATTAGACACTGGTGGTTCGGGACTTGGTCTTGCCATTACGAAAAGTATTGTCGAACAGCATGATGGTCATATAGAAGTAACGAGTAATAAACAAGAAACAAATTTCACCATTACACTCCCATTAAATCAAATCGCCTATATTGAATAGGTGATTTTTTTTCTTAAGAAAGACTTAAGAAATATTTACATACCACTTAAACTTCACGTTTTATAGTTAAGAAAATGATTTTTAATTAAGGGGCGTTAGTGGTGAAAAAGTTTCTTATTTTATGTGTTGTGCTTTTTATAAGCGGCATTTTATATAAATATCCTGAGTATTTGAAAAAACCGTTCGGTCTTCATTTTGATTCTAATAAAAATTTGATTCAAGGAAAGGCAGGCGTACTGATGGACGAGAGTAGTGGGAAAATCCTTTATGCTAAAAATGCAAATGAACGATTATATCCTGCTAGTACGACAAAAATATTAACCGCATTGATTGCTTTGGAAAAGGCAAATGTAAATGCATCAGTGCGAATAGGAAATGAAGTATTATTAAGAGAACCTGAGGAAAGTTCTGCCGGGTTGAAACCAGGGCAGGTGCTCCCGTTAAAAGTGTTGTTACGAGCAATGTTACTCCCATCCGGGAATGATGCAGCAAGAGCAATCGCTGTCTATATCGCCAAAAAGGATAATAACCAGCCAAATATGTCTTCAGAAGCTGCGTTGGACTACTTTTCCAAATTAATGAACGCGAAAGCAAAGCAAATCGGAGCAACCCATTCACATTTTGTCAACCCACATGGACTACATAATCCTAATCATTATTCAACTGCTCAAGATTTGGCAAAGATTGCAAGAGAGGCGAGAAAATTCAAGGAATTTCGAAAAATCGTTAGTGAAGAGGTGTATAAAGACTCGTCCGAAACCTTTTATAATCGTAATGAGCTTGTAAATCGTAGCAGCCAGCATTATTTTGATGGAGCGGATGGGATAAAAACAGGATTTACAGATGAAGCAGGTTACTGTTTAGTTTCATCTGCTTCAAGAAACGGAAAAAAACTAATTGCAGTCGTGTTGCATTCTTCAAAAGAAAATGTATGGAATGATTCCACCGCCATGTTGGAATATGGATTTCAAGAGAAGTATGCAGAAAAATAGGCTATCAGTAGTTCTATGCTACACTTTAATAAAGCAACTTTTTCATCATTCTGATAGCATTCTTATTTAAAGGGGAGAGGATCTTGAAAAAACGAATTGTTCTTTCATGGAGTGGGGGGAAAGATAGTTGTCAAGCATTGTATGAATTGGTGAAACAAGGGTATGAAATAGCTTGTCTTGTTACTACTGCTCCGAAGGAAATGGGCTTAACCTTTGCGCATGGGGAAAGAATCGAATTAATCGAAGCGCAAGCAAGATCGCTTCGGATTCCAGTCTACGTTATACATTGTTCTTTCGATAGCTATACGGATGACTTCCACAGAGAAATAATAAAGCTAAAGGAAATTTACCAATTAGATGCTATTGCCTTTGGTGATTTATACTTAGATGGGCATCGGGAATGGGGCGAAAAATTAGCGAAAGGCGCGGAACTTGAAGCTCTTTACCCATTATGGATGAGACAAGAGAATGCCATTTGCGCGCTTTCTACTTTTATCGATACAGGTTACCAAGCAATAGTTATCAGAACGATGCATAATCAAGTTCCGGATAAATGGCTTGGAAAACGAATCGATAAAGAATTTTGGAAGGAAATTCAAACGTATGATGTATGTCCGATGGGTGAATCGGGTGAATACCATACATTTGTTTTTGATGGACCATTGTTTCATGAGAAAATAAACTTTCGAACCAGTTCAAAAATCGTTCAGGATCACTCTACTAAACTGGACATTTTTCTAAATGATTAAAAAAATGAATTGAGAGGAATATTTTCACTTTATGATAATAAATATTCCTCGTAAGAAACCACACTATTTATTGTTTCAATAGGCTAATTTCTAAAAAATATTGTTACTTCTAACGGTAATAAAAGCGCAGAGTGGATTGAAGCGGAAGGCACTTGACTCCTGCAGGATTAGCTGGAAAGATGAGACCCCGCAGGGAGCGAAGCGACGAGGAGGCTCATCACCAGCCCTGCGGAAAGCAAGTGCCTGTAGCGGAAAGGAACGGTCTATTACGAAAGCTTTTTAAACATGAAAAATACTATCTAAAACGGCTAATGGATGTTCATAACGACGTCCAAACTCACTTCCGGTATAAAAATACTCAGGTGTTTCCAAATAACTTGAAAGTGTTTGTTCCTTTTTAATCTCCCATTTAAGCTGGTCAATCATATGATCAAACGTATAGGAAGCTGACTGATTAGGAGTATTATATTTAACAGAAATAGAAGCGATTTGCTCTCTATCTTTCATGATAAAAATATCATTTCCGTCATTAGTAAAGGCCTTAAATTCTAATGAATCATAAGCAGCCGTGACTGAATGGTGACTTGTCCTAACAACAAATCCTCTCTCTCTAAAATAATCTTCAAAAGAAGCAAGAAATTCATCGACTTTGATTTTCATTCCGGTCAATACATTGTTTTCATAGAGTTGTTTGTTCTTTTCTTTTAAGTGAATCAATTCCGCTTGTAAGTCTTTTATTTCCGTAGTACTCATATCATCATATCTCCTTTTTTATTTCTTCCTTTAATTTTATCAAAAAAATACGGTAGGCAACAAAATGTAATGATTCATATGGTGGTATAGGAGGTGGTACGAATGGTATATGAAATACATGTGTCTACATCTAAGCGTCGCTTAGCACTTTTGAATAACGGCCGGGTAGTTAAAATCTATCCAATCGGTGTGGGGAAAATGTTAACACCAACGCCGAAGGGTACGTATAGAATCATTAATAAGCAGCCAAATCCGGGCGGACCATTTGGAGTAATGTGGATGGGACTATCAAAACCACATTACGGAATTCATGGAACGAATAATCCTGCATCAATCGGGAAACTGGTCTCCCATGGTTGCATTAGAATGTATAACCAAGATGTTTTATCCCTATCTAAAATAGTGCCGATTGGGACGAAGGTAAGGATAAGTCAGTCATGATTTTACACTCAATGGAAATTATGTAGCCCTAAAAAATAAAGTGAACAAAAAGATAAGATAAATATAAGGTTCTTCTTTGGAGTATGAAGAATATAAATTTTATAAAGGGTTCACTTGAAGGGAGGATAGGTGTCAAGCCAAATCAATTTTGTTTAAACGAAACGCAAATTCTTGGATACCAAGTGTGAAAGATAAACAAAATGGTCCAAATGAATAAAGAAAGGGAAATGGAATCATGGTCTTTGAACCTATTCAAATTAATCTTAGTGAATTGAAAATCAATAGTTGTGACCATTCGAGTGCAATTACTCTAGGATCTGCAGTTATCGTTGGCAGAAGAGTGGTTGCAAAGAAAAACCAACCAATTGGTCAACTTTTATCAGATCGTACCACTGTTATATCCTCTAAAAGTTTTACAATTGATGACGATATTGAAGACTTCTTTCGCACAAAAGGCATATAATCAATTAACCCTGTCCCTTTAGGTCGATGGTCTGATATAAAACATAGGAGGTACGAATATGTTATTTGCACCAGCAGTGATTAATCTTCAGACCTTTAAACTGAATTCAATAGATCACACAGCGGTATTAAATATCGGGCAATGCCAGCTATTAGATATTTTTGTCGCCTATAAAAGGAATCAAGGAATTGGAGAACAAAACGGTGATGGGGTTCGAATAATTTTACCTGTTTCATCCGTGTTAGACTCAGATTTCATTGATAGTCCTGCAGTTAAAAATAGTATTGTTTAGTTTGATGTCGTAAATAAGGAGTGACATGTATGTTTTTTTTCACACCTATGGTTGTTAATCTTCTCGGATTTAAAATTAATTCAGTCGATAACTCCTCTGTTATAAACGCTGGGCCAGTTCAATCAATTGATCAATTTACGGCTTATAAGCGAAACCAAGCTTTTGGAGAATTAAACGGTGATTTATCTCCAACCACTTTGCCTATTACAGCAATTGTTGATCCGGACGTAAGTGACAGCCCCGCTGTTAAAAATAGTGTTATTTAGTCGTACTTTTTCTAATTGTATAAGTTCAGCTAAATAAATTTAACAAATTTTTAAAAGGCTATTGACTTATTATATTTTTCGAAATAATATTAAGACTATTAAATTACAAAATTAAATAAAATGACTATGACTTATCCAGAGAGGTGGAGGGACTGGCCCTTTGAAGCCTCGGCAACGGGTTTGCATTTATGCAAATACCGTGCTAATTCCTGCGAATCGGGGTTTTTTCGATTCGAAAGATAAGAAGTAGATCGGTTAGTTTATACGAACCCTTCTTCTTATCTGTTCTTGGATAAGAAGAAGGGTTTTTTATTTATTGAAAGGGAGGATCAAGCAACATGATTAAATTTGAAGGTGTAGGCAAAGTGTTTCAGTCAAAAGGCAGAGAAGTGGCAGCTGTGCAGGATGTTTCTCTTTCAATCGAAAAGGGTGAAATATTTGGTGTAATTGGTTTTAGTGGTGCTGGAAAAAGTACTTTGCTTCGACTGGTAAATCTTTTAGAAAGGCCAACATCAGGAAAGGTAATTGTTAACGAACAAGAAAATCTCTCCCTATCAGAGAAGGAACTTCGAAAGATGAGACAAAGAATCGGAATGATCTTCCAAACCTTTAATCTATTTAACTCAAGAACGGTGTTCGGAAATGTTGCCTATCCGTTAAAAATAGCAAAAGTGCCGAAACAGGAGATTAATAGAAGAGTAACGGAACTGTTGCAATTTGTCGGGTTAGCTGATAAAGCAAATTATTATCCTGAACAACTGTCAGGAGGACAAAAGCAGAGGGTGGGAATTGCGAGAGCACTAGCCACTTCACCAGACATTTTAATTTGTGATGAAGCGACATCGGCTCTTGATCCGGAAACAACGAGCGATATTTTGACACTATTGAAGAGGGTAAATGAGGAATATAATGTGACGATACTATTGATTACTCATGAAATGCAAGTTATTCGAACAATATGTGATCGTGTTGCTGTGATGGAGAATGGACGAGTGATTGAAGAAGGTAGCGTCTTTAATCTTTTTACTAATCCTACAACTAAAACAACAAAAAACTTTATTAGCTCCGTCCTAAACGACAAAATCTCACCGCAACTTTTTGAAAAATTGTGCGGAAATAAGTCTAGTCATCTATACCGGATTATTTTTACCGGTGAAGAGACGAGTAAACCATTGCTATCAAACATTGCAAAGTCCTTTGAAGTAGATGTAAATATTCTTTATGGAAATATTAGCGAAATACAGGAAGTTCTCTTTGGTAATTTAATTGTTGAGTTACAAGGGAATCAAGTAGAGATAGGAAGAGCTGTTAATCATTTGAAACAATATGTAGAAGTGCAGGAGGTTACAAGTCATGCAAGTTGATTGGAGTACATTTTGGCCAAGGATATTCCAAGCATCCGGTCAAACGATAACAATGGTTATTTTTACACTGATTTTTGCAACAATATTTGGCTCAATCATTGGGTTGCTCCTTTTTGTGACAAGAAAGGGGAATATTTTAGAGAATCAAACGGTTTCTACGATTCTTAATATCTTAATTAATATTATTCGGCCAATTCCATTCATTATTTTTTTAGTAGCGATTAGTCCTTTGACCCGTGCTGTGATGGGGTCAACTATCGGAACGGCCGCTGCCATTTTTCCGATGACTATTGCAGCATCCTTTGGAATTGCTCGCGTTGTCGAGAATAATTTAGTGTCTATCGATCCTGGAATCATCGAGGCGGCAAAAGCGATGGGTGCCAGTAAACTTCAAATTATTTTTGGCGTATTAATTCGAGAAGCATTAGGACCATTAATCCTTGGTATAACCTTTATTACAGTAGGATTAATCGATTTCTCTGCCATGGCTGGAACTGTTGGTGGCGGCGGTCTCGGAGATTTAGCGATGACATATGGTTATCAGCGATTTGATAAATCTGTCATGATTGTTACGGTCGTGCTATTGATTATCCTTGTTCAAATTGCTCAATTCATTGGAAACTATCTAGCAAAAATTTTCTTGCGAAGATAATGAATAATACAAAACATCAGAAGAAAGAGGAAACAATGTGAAAAAGACAATTTTATTAAGTGTTATTGCAGTATTTATCTTTTCCCTTTTAGCTGCTTGCGGAAAAGAAACGAGTGGCAACTCTAAAGTGGTGACCATTGGTGTAACAGGGTCGGATGGACAAATGTGGGATATTATTAAGGAAAAAGCAAAAAAAGAAGGGATTACGATTAAGTTAAAAGAGTTCTCGGATTATACGATCCCTAACCAGGCATTAGCAGATGGAGACATCGATTTAAATGCATTTCAACATATTGCTTTCTTAAATCAATTCAAAGAAGAACATAAATTAGATATTACACCAATTGGAACAACACAAATTGCTCCTATGGGAATGTTTTCAGACAAATACAAATCACCAAAGGAAATTCCTGCAGGCGGAGAGATTGCTATTCCGAATGATCCGTCTAACCAGGCACGAGCCTTATTATTGTTACAATCAGCGGGTTTAATCAAATTGAAAGATGATTTCGGCCTTTTCGGTGATCCAACTGGAATCATAGATAATCCAAAAAAGTTAAAGATTACCCCTGTTGTTGCACAACAGACTCCACGAGTATTAAAAGATGTTGCTGCGTCGGTAATTAATAATGGTGTGGCGGGCCAAGCCGGACTGAATATTACGAAAGAATCCATTTATTTAGAGGATCCCAATAGTGATTCGGTAAAACCTTATATCAATATTATTGCTGCACGTTCGAAAGATAAAGATAATAAGACATACGAAAAAATTATAAAGATCTATCATAGCAAAGAAGTGGAAGAGGCGGTTAAAAAGGATACAAAAGGCGGATCAATTGTAGTGGATATGCCAATTCAAGACCTTGAAAGTATCATTAAATAGGAAGAAGTTATTCAGGAAACGAAGGATAATAACTATTTAATTCCGATTAAATCTATGCGATAAATCACATATAAAAGGAGAGAATGAAGGATGACAATCCAAACGAAAAGTTTAAGAGGGGTAATTAATCAAAGTATTGAAGAGGCTAAACAATTGTATATTGAAACAAGTCACAAAATCCATAGAAAACCTGAAATTGGAAACCAAGAATATTTCGCATCAAAAACATTAACCGAAATTCTTGAGAATGCTGGATTTACTGTAACACGTAATGTAGCTGGACATGAAACAGGATTTGTTGCAAGAAAAGCAGCAGTTAAAAATGGTCCGAAAATCGCCTTTTTAGCTGAATATGATGCATTGCCGGGTTTAGGTCATGCATGTGGACATAATATTATCGGCACGACAAGTGTTGCTGCTGGCATTGCCTTAGCAAAAGTAATTGATGAAACAGGCGGTGAAGTGATTGTTTTTGGAACACCCGCAGAAGAAGGAGGGCCAAATGGCAGTGCAAAAGGAAGTTTTGTCAAACATGGATTGCTGGAGGGAATCGATGTCGCGCTTATGATTCATCCATCCGGAAAAACAAGTTTAACGTCTCCGTCTCTTGCAGTCGACCCTCTTGATTTTCATTTTTACGGGAAAGCGGCACATGCTTCGGGTTCACCCGAAAAGGGAATAAATGCGCTAGATGCTGTTATTCAATTGTTTAATGGTATTAATGCATTGCGCCAGCAACTACCTACAGATGTACGGATTCACGGCATCATTACTCATGGTGGTGATGCACCTAATATTATTCCAGAATATGCTTCTGCTAGATTTTTTATACGTGCCAGTACATGGAAACGAGCCGAGGGAATTTCAAAGAAAGTCCGAAACATTGCCGAAGGGGCAGCTCTTGCAACAGGCAGCACAGTAAAAATAGAACGATTCCAAAATGAAGTACATGATTTTATCATTAACGATTCTCTTGATCGAATTGTTGGGGAAGAACTATCTTTATTAGGAGAAAAAGTTTTTTCTGAAAAAGGGAAAGGAATTGGATCAACAGATGCAGGTAATATTAGCCATGTTGTGCCAACCGCCCATCCACATATCAAAATTGGACCGGATGATTTAATTGGTCATACGAATGAATTTCGTGAATGTGCAGGCTCATTAGAAGGGGATAAAGCGTTAATAACTGGGGCGAAGGCATTAGCATTCACAGGATTTCGTCTATTAACAGATTCACGCTTGCTTGCAGAAATTCGTGCAGATTTCGAAGCAAGAAATATAGAATAGCACAGGAAGAGGTGGTAGATGATACCACCTCTTTATTAATGATATTTCAAAATATTTTTAGAAAATCTCCGAGAAATATGTTATTATTATTTGTCCTTAAATGAGACATGTATTTTTCAGAATGTTTTACTATTTTAATATAAGAATTACTATTATGGTACATTTCGTTTTCTCGGAGGTAAGTAATGACGAAGAAAGAATCATTTACATTTATAATAGCGATTGGCTTTATGCTATTCGCTTTATTTTTTGGAGCGGGAAATTTAATTTTTCCAGTTATGCTCGGTCAATCAGCAGGTACAGCGATTTGGTCGGCAAATGCAGGGTTTGTGATAACTGGTGTTGGTTTACCTCTACTAGGAGTACTTGCGTTAGGATTCTCTGGTAAAAGCGATTTAAGATCGCTTGCGAGTCGAGCGCATCCAATTTTTGGATTGATTTTTACAACTATTCTTTATTTAGCGATTGGTCCGCTATTTGCTATACCAAGGACCGGGAGCGTTTCATTTGAAATTGGTGTTAAGCCTTTTCTGCCTGCTCATGTAAGCTTTATACCATTATTACTATTTACTGTACTTTTTTTCGGAATAACGTGCTATTTTGCTTTAAATACATCGAAAATTGTGGACATAGTAGGTAGAATATTAACTCCTTTGTTATTAATTTTTATTGGAATATTGATTGTAACGGCAGTCATTCATCCGATGGGGAAATTAAGTATGCCCACGGAGTATTATATGAATCATTCTTTTTTTAAAGGCTTCCAAGAAGGCTATTTAACAATGGATACATTAGCTGCTTTTGTTTTTGGAATTATTGTCATTCAAGCCATTAAAGATAAAGGGATATCAGGTAAAGGAAAAATTATGATGACCTGTTTGAAGGCGGGATTAATTGCGGCGGGTCTCCTAGCAATCATTTACACCACTCTATCCTTTATTGGTGCGTCAAGTGTTGAAGAACTGGGCATATTAGATAATGGTGCAACAATCTTGGCTGGTGTATCTCATCATTATTTTGGCCAATATGGACGGATATTACTAGGATTTATTGTAGTTGCTGCATGTTTAACAACGAGTATCGGCTTAATATCTTCTAGTGCTATCTATTTTCATAAGATGTTTCCAATGGTGTCCTATAAACTATTCACTATCATCTTGTCTATAGTTAGTACAATATTTGCTAATGTTGGATTAATGAAATTAATTAGCATTTCAGAACCAATTCTCGTTGCGATTTACCCATTAGCTATCTGTTTAATTTTCTTAACATTCTTTCATTCACTTTTCAAAGGGAAATCGGAAGTATATATATGTAGTTTATTATTTACATTTATCATTAGTGTTTTTGACGGGTTGAAAGCAACAGGCATTCAAATTCATTCAATTGATCAGCTGTTATCTAGAATTATCCCTTTATATACTGTTGGTATGGGGTGGCTGCTTCCTGCTATAATTGGAGGAATAATTGGATATATAATTAGCATGCTAAAAAGAAAGAAACATAAGTGTAACAATTGAAATCATTTTTTGACCTTCTCATCCAATTTTATAGATGACAAATTTTCGTTTTTCGAAGATAATATAAAAGTTGGGTAAACCACACTTTAAATTAAAGAAAATTGAGGGATTATATGAGCTCAAGATTAAATAAGAAAAAAAGAAAAGTACGTAAAGGAAGAATCGCCCTTTTCATCATTGTCTTATTAATTATCGGTATAGCAGGCTTTGCTTATTCGCAATACAAAGCAGGTGTGAATCAAGCTGGTAAAGGAATAGATAAACAAGAAAATATTGAGTTTAATGGAAAAAAGGATAAAAACGGAAGAGTCAACTTCCTTTTATTAGGAATTGATAAGCGGAAAAACGAAACAAAGTCACATACAGATACGATTATGGTCGCACAGTATGACCCTAAAAATGATGATATTAAAATCATTTCATTAATGCGTGATATGTTTGTAGATGTTCCCGGTTATAAAAAGTGGAAAATCAATACAGCGTTTTTCTTGGATGGTCCTGAACTACTTCGAAAAACGATTCAGCAGAATTTCGGCCTTGATGTCCAATATTATGTCATGGTAGATTTCAAAGGTTTTGAAAAAGTGGTTGATACTCTTGCTCCAAACGGAATCGAAATCGATGTGGAGAAAAGAATGTCCAAAAATATCGGTGTGACATTAGAACCTGGGGTGCAAAAGTTAAACGGGAAAGAATTGCTTGGCTATGCACGATTTAGACATGATGCAGAAGGTGACTTCGGGCGTGTAGCTCGACAACAAAAAGTGATTAATGCGTTAAAAAATGAAGTACTTAGTGTGAATGGTATTACAAAAGCTCCTAAGCTTTTTGGAACAGTACAGCCATATATTCAAACGAATATGGGGACTAAGGATAGTATTGCTCTAGTTACGAAAGTATTATTAAATAAACCGGATAAGATTAATACGTTAACTGTTCCAGTCAAGAATTCTTATACAAATGGCTATTCAGACTACGCTGGTGCAGTATTAGAAGTCGATCTTGAAAAAAACAGACAAGCCATTGATAACTTTTTAAATGGTACGTCGAAAGAAGAAACCAATACAACGGATCAACAATCTAATCCGTAATTTTGAATGAGACCAAATCAGTATGTGATTTGGTCTTTTGTTATATTGTGGACTGGGCTTGGCTTGGAGGTGGACACTCGTTCCGTTATCTGTGAAAAAATGGGGGATTTCCTTCTGTTTGCGGACATAGAGTCCGTTATTTTATAAAAAGGTCGGAAATTCCCGTTATTTTTCGTAAATAGCGGACCTGGTGTCCGACTAGCTCTTAAATTTAGGTCATTTTTGAAAAATAGCGGACTCCATGTCCGCAAACAATGTGAAAATAATTCAAATTCATATTCAGTTCATAAACCCGTTGTATAGTAATAATAGAATCATAAACATGAAAGGATGTAAAACATATATGGAGGGAACTACCAAACATAAAGGATGGCGTCAGTTTGTCCAATTGGTGCGGGGAACAAAGCCTTCGAAACTGCTTCTTAGTATTGCTTTATTTTTAAGTATCAGTACAACTTTAGTTGGTTTACTTGTCCCGTTATTTACAAAAAACTTAATTAATGACTTTTCACTTAGTTCATTGAGCACGGGGAAAATCATGCTACTTGCATCAGCTATGATCGTGCAAGCTTTGGCAAGCGGTCTTTCAATCTATATGCTCAATCATATTGGTCAATCGGTCGTAGCGGGGATAAGAGATCGATTATGGAAGAAGCTACTTGTATTACCTATTTCTTATTATGATGATCATCAAACAGGTGAAACGGTAAGTAGAATGACGAATGATACCGCTGTTGTGAAAGGGCTAATTACAGACCATCTAGCTAATTTTCTAACAGGAATCATTTCAATAGTTGGGTCGGTTATCGTTTTGCTCCTTTTGGATTGGCGAATGACATTAGTTATGTTTATTGCCATTCCCTTAGCATTTGTTATCCTTTTTCCATTAGGGAAAAAAATGCATATCGTTTCTAAAGGTATGCAGGATGAAACCGCCAGCTTTACGTCCGTGATTCAACAAGTGCTATCGGAGATACGATTAGTCAAAGCATCCAATGCGGAAAAAATAGAATATAACAATGGAAAGAAAGGAATTAACCAATTATTTCAATATGGGTTAAAAGAAGCTAAGATCCAGGCATTAATTGGACCACTTATCGGTTTAGTTATTATGTTGCTGCTTGTCGTTATTTTAGGTTACGGTGGGATGCGAGTTTCATCAGGTGCCTTAACTGCAGGCGATTTAGTGGCATTTATTATGTACTTATTTCAAATCGTTATGCCAATGGGACAATTAACAGCATTTTTTACCCAATTTCAAAAAGCAACGGGTGCCACGGAACGAATTATAACGATTTTAGATTCTGATGAAGAAAGTAATGAAATGAAGGAAGACGTTCCAAATATGAACCAACAAATTATTGTGGATCATTTAACTTTTGCCTATAAGGAAGGGGAATCGGTTCTTCAAGATATTAGTTTTTCAGTTGAGTCAGGAAAAGTTACCGCAATTGTCGGTCCGAGTGGCAGTGGGAAAACTACATTGTTCTCATTATTGGAACAATTTTATCAACCGCAACTGGGATCTGTTAGCCTGGGCGGTGTACCAATTGATCACTTTTCTCTTCAATCTTGGCGAAGTCAAATTGGCTATGTATCTCAGGAAAGTCCAATCATTGCCGGATCGATACGTGATAATATCCGCTACGGTTTAGAAAAAGAGGTAACAGAAGAAGAATTTATTCGTGTAGCTAAAATGGCGTATGCGGATCAATTTATACAAGATTTGCCGCAAGGATTCGATACTGAAGTTGGTGAAAGAGGTGTAAAGCTCTCGGGTGGACAACGTCAAAGGATTGCTATTGCACGTGCCTTTTTAAGAGATCCAAAAATATTAATGCTAGATGAAGCAACGTCAAGCCTTGATAGTAAATCAGAACTGGTGGTCCAACAAGCATTACAAAACCTTATGAAAGGGAGAACAACCCTAGTGATTGCTCATCGTTTATCAACGGTTATTGATGCCGATCACATTCTCTTTTTCGAAAAAGGTAAAATCACCGGAAGTGGGACACATGCGGAACTTATACAATCTCACTCACTATATCGTGAATTTGCAGAGCAACAATTAAGAATGACAGAAACAGTTGGATAGAGAAAGGAATGAGGATGTATGACGAAGGTATTAATTGTTGATGATGACTCCCATATTCGTGAACTCGTCCTCCTTTTTTTAAAAAAGGAGGGTTTTGAGCTGTACGAAGCATCGGATGGGATAAAGGCTTTGGACGTAATGGAAAAAGTGAAAATTGATCTTGCTATTATTGATATTATGATGCCGAATATGGATGGATGGCAATTATGTCAAGAGATAAGAGAATCCAGTGACCTGCCGATTCTCATGTTAACAGCTAAGGGAGAGACAGCACAAAAGGTAAAAGGATTTGAACTTGGAGCGGATGATTACCTTGTGAAACCATTTGAACCGATTGAACTCGCGGCAAGAGTGAAAGCATTACTAAAAAGGTACAATATTACCGTTTCTCAAACGGTAGAAATGGGTGAATTTAAGCTAAATCGAAAGACACATGAAATATCTTTTAAGGAAAATGAGTTTACAATCCCGTTAAAGGAATTTGAGCTTTTATTTAAATTGGCCAGCTATCCGGGGAAAACCTTTTCCAGAGAGCAGCTAATTGAGGACATATGGGGATATGATTATGAAGGGGACGAGAGAACAGTTGATGTTCATATTAAGAGGCTAAGAGAACGGTTTTCTGAAATTGAGTTTCCATTTTGCATTAAAACGATTAGAGGATTGGGATATCGACTCGAGGTTAGAACATGAAGATAAAAAAGTTTTTTCGACACATGTTAGGAGTTCTCTTTTTTTTAATTCTTTTATCCGCTAGCTTTTCAGCAGGTTACTTCGTTGAACGGTCTGTATATAAAACGTTCGATTTTCATCTATCCGATTACCTTCGCCATTTGATTGCATTAGCTTTCGGTTTCTTAATTATGGGTGGAGTGGGTTATCTTTTTTCGTTGTTGGCACAATCAAAACATCGAAGAAATTATATTCAAGAAGTAATCGATGCTTTAAGAAAAATTTCTAAAGGTGATTTCACAGTACATTTAAATTTAAAAATAGATAAGGAACATCCATTTGGACAGGTGGTTGATCACATTAATCATATGGCAAAACAGTTAAAGCAAATGGAGGATATGCGTCAGGAATTTATTTCAAATGTATCGCATGAAATTCAATCGCCACTTACATCTATCAGTGGCTTTGCGCGAGCATTGCAGCATGACCAGTTAAGTCAGGAGGAACGTTCCCATTATTTAAATATTATTGAAACGGAAAGCATTCGATTATCAAAATTAAGTGATAATTTATTAAAACTAACTTCTCTTGAGTCAACGAACCATCCGTTTGAGCGAAAAAGCTATTATCTGGATACACAAATAAGAAATATTATTCTAGCTTGTGAAGTGCAATGGATGGAAAAAGAATTGGACATGGACGTATCTCTTGATAAGATAAGCATTGTCGGTGATGAAGACTTAATGAGTCAGGTCTGGACGAATTTGATTCATAACAGTATTAAATTCACACCGAATCGAGGGAAGATCCGAGTTCAACTAAGACAAGTAGATGATAAAGCTGTCGTAAAAATAATTGATAATGGAATCGGGATTTCAAAAGAAGACCAAATCCATGTGTTTGAACGGTTTTATAAAGCGGATAAAGCGAGAGAGCGTTCAAAAGGTGGCAGCGGGTTAGGGTTATCCATCGTTAAAAAGATTATTGACATGCATGAAGGGACAATTTTTGTAGAAAGTGAAGAAGGAAAGGGAACAGTATTTACAATTTTTATTCCAATAAGGCTAACTCAAAAAACCGTATAATGGTTTTGGAGAGTTAGTCAATTTTTTTATCAATTAAAATCAAGGATGTAAGCGATAACAAAATTAGAGTAATTATTCAGAAAATCTTGTATAATAAAATAATAGATACGAAATCTTTTTATCATTGTGGGGGATCATTTATGAGCCAATTCACCTTAAAAGGAAAAACTGTAGAATTAAAAAAACCGAGTTTTGAAGAATTAGCGTTTGTTCAGTGGTTATGGTCGGATGAGGAAACGATGAAATCAAGCGGGGGGCCAATCACTTTTTCGGAAGAAGAAAAAAAGCGTTGGTATGAAATTATGGTAAATCCGAGTAATGGAAAGCATCTATACTGCCTTGTATATAATGAATTGAACAAGCCAGTAGGTGAGGTTAGCTTCCATCAATACGATAAAATAACAAAAGCAGCCGAATTTAATATCAAAATTGCTTATGCTGAACGAGGAAAAGGCTATGGGTCCGAAGCAGCTAAACTACTTTTAAATTACTATTTTAATAAATGGAATGGGGAAATAATGAGAGATTCTCTTGCCATTGATAATATAGAAGGACAAAACACGGTGCTGCGTTTCGGGTTCGATAAGGTATATACGACTAAAGATGACTTTCTCGTTGCGATGACAAAAGAGAAATTTAACCGCATATATCATAATGAGGCAGGAAAATAATTTTTCCCGCTTCTAAAATCGAAATTTTGATAAAAAGTCTAAAAATTGCTTTTCCTTTGGATGCTCATATTTTAATATCGCATATGTTTTCGCAATTGGCAGCTTCAAAAAATGACAAGGTGCTTCTAGTAATCTGCCTTCTAATAATTCGCGTCTAACAGTAGAGGACGGAAGAAACGATATACCGAGTCCCTCAATAATGAATCGCCTCGTAACATGAACCTGGGAGACGGCCATTGTTTTTAGCATCGGAAATTGTGGACGCAACGATTGTAGCAGACCATCCCAGTATTCCGGATGATTATGAGTGATTAAATGATGATTCCTTAGAAGCTCCTCTGCATCAAGCGGTGGAGCAGTTTCGCTATCCCTTCCGTCATGTGGAACTACAAGAATGACTGGATCTTCGTAAAGTGGTCGGCATATGAGATCGGAATTATTGAAATGTAAGCGTGAAAGTCCTAAATCCACTTCCCCCGTCAGAACGGCTTCAGATATATTCATGGAATCGAGAACTTGGACGGAAATCTCAATTTCTGGATGAATGAGCATAAATTGTTTTAATACATACGGCATGATAGATTCTGCTATTAATGGTGACATGGCTAATGTAAGCTTTTGTGAATATCCTTGACGAAAGCGATCTAAGTCGGCCATTCCATTTTCGTACACTTCAAGCATATTCTTGGCAATGGGTAAAAATCTTTTTCCTGCCTCGGTTAAGATCACCTTCCTGCCATCCCTTTCAAACAAAGGACTCCCAATCTCTTCTTCAAGTAGTTTAATTTGAACCGTTACCGTTGGCTGCGAGATATAAAGCTCCTCTGCTGCTTTTCGGAAATTTTCATGTTTTGCCGCAGTTGTAAAGGTATGTAGCCATTTAAAATCCATTTTTTTATCCCCTGATTATAAAATTTAATTAATTTAATTATAATTGTTTAATTTTATTAATCAATGAAAGCAACTATACTTAAAGTATCAAATACGAGAGGATGGTTCGATATGATTCAACACGGATTAAAAGGAGTTATTGCAGCAGAAACGGCAATTAGCTTTATTGATGGAAATAAAGGCTATTTAGTTTATAGGGGAAAAGAAGCGAAGGAAATCGCTTTAAATTATTCATTTGAAGAAGCTGCTTATTTCTTGTGGCACGGGACCTTCCCAACAAAAGAAGAACTAGCTTCTCTTAACCAAAAGCTGAAAAATAATCGAACTCTTCCTCAAAATATCGAAAAGATCATGCAGCTATTGCCAAATGATATGGAATTAATGAGCGTGATCAGAACGGTTGTATCAAGTTTAGGAAATTCACAATATAAATGGAAACCGACAATTGATGAAGCGATCCGTTTAACAGCAATCATCCCAACAATTATCGCTTATTGGAAAAGGAAAATATCTGGATTACAGCCAGTTACTCCTAACGAGGACTATGGACATGTGGAGAACTATTTATATATGTTAACCGGAAAAAAACCGTTGGATGTACATGTGAAAACACTCGAAACATATATGATCTTAACAATGGAGCATGGGATGAACGCATCGACCTTTTCTGCGAGGGTAACAGTTTCAACCGAATCGGATATGATTTCCGCAATCACCTCTGCGATCGGAACAATGAAAGGTCCACTGCACGGCGGCGCACCTTCAGATGTGACGATAATGTTGAACGAAATTGGAACGAAAGAAAATGCGGAATCTTGGTTACGAGCCAAACTAGAAAATGGCGAAAGACTAATGGGGTTTGGTCATAGAGTATATAAAACAAAGGATCCCCGCGCACTTGCTTTAAAGGAAAAAGCGTTAGAAATTGGTCAAGATGATCCATGGTTAGCCTTAGCGTTGCATGTAGAAGAAACCGCAATTCAACTTCTTGAAGAATATAAACCCGGCCGAAAACTATATACAAATGTAGAGTTCTTTGCCGCTGCGGTTATGAGGGCGATTAATATGGAAGATGATTTATTTACACCAACTTTCACTGCAAGCAGAGTGGTTGGTTGGAGTGCGCATGTGTTAGAACAAGCGGAAAGAAATGTGATTTTTAGACCGGAATCTCAATATATTGGTTCATTGCCTTTTTTAATGAATTGAGTAGGGATCATGCAGAAAATATGCTTAACTCATTTTAAATAAAAAAATTAAAAAAGCGAGAGAAAACTTGAAACCTTTAGGGACTGCAATCGTCAATAATAGTAGTAAATCAAAGGAGTACTAAAATGAAAAAAGTGGCTCTTACATCATTGATTGTAACTTTGCTCTTAGCTGGATGTAGCGAGATGGGAAAGTCTCCAGATAATATAAAGAAAAGGGATGACGAAGTTTCCAAAAATAAAAACACTTTAGTTGATGATCGGTCTGAACAAGGTGAACAAGATAAAAATAATCAATTGAATAATAACGATACAGCAAAGAAAAACGACAAAACAGATAATCAAACAAAAAATAGTGAAGGTGTTCCTGTAGTAGCTAACCCTACAGCGATAGCGGTTATGGTAAACAAATCAAATGCATTGCCAGACGGTTATCGTCCAAACGATTTAGTGCGACCAAAGGTGAAGTTTGTCTTTGGCGATCAGAAATTAGATAAGGCATTGATGCGTGCAGAAGCTGCAGCTTCACTTGAAAAAATGTTTAATCAAGCATCTTCACAAGGAATTCAGTTATATGCTGCTTCTGGTTTTCGTTCTTATGAAACACAGGATTATTTGTTTAAACAGGAAATTAAAAACGTCGGTCGCGAAAAAGCCGAGCTCGCCGTTGCAAAGCCAGGTACGAGCGAACATCAAACAGGATTAACGATGGATATTTCAGCACCAAGTGTCAACTATACATTGACACAAAACTTTGAGTCCAAAAATGAAGGAAAATGGTTAGCTGAACATGCACATGAATTTGGTTTTATTCTTCGTTATCCGAAAGGGAAAGAGGATATCACCAAATATCAATTTGAACCATGGCACTTTCGCTATGTTGGAAAAGAAATAGCAACTGAGATTTACAAAAAAGGCATCACATTAGAAGAATACTTTGATGGAAAACAAGGAATTTAATCCCGATATTCAATGCGCCCCCCGCATTTAATATAAATAAAAAATCCGTATTGCCTAATAAGGTAGTGCGGATTTTTCTTTTTTCTGAAAGAGAGTTGTTTTACTTTGAACACTAAATAATATTTTAAAACAGAGTGGATTGGAGCAGAAGGAGCTTGACTCCTGCGGGACATAGAGGAAAAGTCGAGACCCCACAGGCGCAGGAGCGCCGAGGAGGCTTGACTTCCTCCCCGCGGAAAGCAAGCTCCTGCAGCGGAAAGGAACGGTCAGTATTTATCCCCACGAACAACATACTTTATGAAAACAGCTAGTAAAAAAATATTGCAATTTAAGGACAATTCAATTAATATCTAATTAGATATACATCGAATTGAGGTTGATTCTTATGCAAATGAATAAAATTGTTGAATTCCATAAAGCGTTGGGAGACTTAACACGAGTGAGAATTATCGCCTTGTTACAGCAAGGTCCACTACACGGTCAAGCAATCGCTGGTAAGTTAGGGCTGAAGCCGCCTACAATTACACACCATATGGCAAAGCTCCGGGAAGTAGGACTCATAAGAGAGAGAAGAGATAAAAATACGATCTACTTTTCACTGAATGAAAAAATACTACAAGGAAGTGCAATGGCGATTTTATCAGTAGGTAAAGGGGGAGCAAACATGGAAATGTCCGTAACAGAAGAAGAAAGAGCAAGTATCATCAATAATTTCTTCACAAAAGATGGGAAACTAAAGAACATCCCGGCACAACGTAAGAAAAAGCTTGTCATTCTTGCGCATATCGTAAAAGAGTTAGAGTTTGGAAAAATATATCCTGAAAAAGAGATAAATGAGTTTCTAAAAAAATACCACGAAGACTATGCCACATTAAGAAGAGAATTAATTATGTGTCAGTTCATGTATCGTGAGAACAATCAATATGAAATGAACCCAACAGATTTATGGTGGCTGAGATAAAAAATATGGAGGTAGTTCCATATTTTTTTGCAAAACTAATTAGATATATATTTAATTAGATAGATTATAAAGTAGGTGAATGGAATGAATTTTTCACTTTTTAAAGCAGAACCTCAGTATCGAAAGTTGTTTGTTGCTGGGATTGTAAATGGGGTTGGTGACCGATTTAGTCAAGTGGCAATGCTTACAATGCTCCTTCAATTAACAGGATCTGGTTTTGCAGTAGGAGTGACGATGGCACTAAGATTACTGCCATTTTTAGCGTTCGGTCCGTTAGGGGGAAGGCTTGCTGATCGATTTTCAAGAAAAAGAATATTAATTATCACCGATCTTGTTAGGGTTATTTTTGCCTTATCCTTCCTGCTCGTAAATAGTAAGGACGATATTTGGATTATTTACATCGGTTCATTTGTATTATCAGCAGGGGAGGCCATTTATGCTCCGACTCGTAAGGCGACGATTCCACGGCTTATTAAAAAAGAACATCTTGTTAAAGTAAATGGGTTGGAACAGGTAATGATTGGTATCGTATTAATCGGTGGTGCATTTTCGGGCGGGGTGGTTTCTTATTTATTTGGCCCGAATATAAGTTTCATGTTTAATGGGGCATCTTTTTTAATTGCGGCATGGTTAATTTCGTCAATAGTTTTTCCTGAGGCATTGGGAGGAAAAAGGTCTCAAGGAGAATCAACAAACTTATCCATGCTTAAAAAAGTACTTTTGGCATCCGTTCCACTTCAAATTATTTTGCTAGGGGAATGCTTAATCCCATTAATTAATGGGATTGATAATGTTTTAATAAGCGTTTATGCAGTGAATATCTTTAAGCTTGGCGATATGGGGGTTGGCTTATTTTATGGAGCGCTAGGGATAGGTTTAGTATTCAGTTTTGTGATCGCCAATCGATTAAAAAGCAAATTACTGTTAATTGGATTTCTTTGCTTAATGTTAGAAGGGGTATCACTTGCCATGTTAAGTCAATCCAGTTATTTCATGCTTGCTTTGTTGTTCTTTTGTTGCACTGCCTTTATGTCGGGAATTGGAAATACATGCTTTGATACAGTCCTTATGCGAGAAGTCCCAGATAAACTTCAAGGAACGATATTTGGAATCATTGCAACGATTTCTAATACATTGTTAGGTATTTCAATGTTTTTGGCGGGAGTGGCATTAGAATTTATTTATCCACGTACTTTAGGACTTATTGGTGGTCTTTCTTTTATTATTATAGCGATCCTTCTTACGTGTGTGTTAACGATAAAAAAGTCCATATCAACCAGTTTGGAGGAAAAATCAAAGTGAATAGCGAACAAGATAATGATACGGCATTACATCTCATAGACAATAAAAGAAAATTATACACGAAATCATAGGGGGAACGAATCATGACGGACTTAATGAATATGACTGTTGAAGAAATATGGATGGATATTGAGAAATTAATGAAGGATAATCCGCAACCTTATAAGGATCTAAATGTGGTATACCAATTTGATTTATCTGGGGAAGATGGCGGTGTATTTCAGTTAGTTTTCTCTAACGAAACAGTACGCGTATTAAGGGAAGATTTTGAAGAGCCTTCGTGTACATTACAAATGAAAGTATCGGATTTTAAGAAATTTTTGCAAGGAAAAATGAACAGTACTGCCGCCTTTATGATGGGGAAAATTAAGGTTCAAGGAAGTGTCGGGCTTGCATTGAAATTAGAAGGACTGCTAGGACAATATGAATTCTAATATTACGATTCAATCGATTGTTGATTTGCCAGAAGCCGCGTCTTTTATAGCAGATTGTAACGGTGATCCATGTCAACATGTTGGTTATTGTGGAAGCAATCCAGAAGAAATTTTATATACACTGCAACACCATTTTTCTGATTTGCCTATACGGCAATCATTGATTGCTGCATATGATAATAAAGAATTAGTAGGTTTGTTAGGTTTAGATATTGATAAAGAGTTCATGGAAGCCGAAATTTGGGGTCCATTTATAAAGGGGAACGATTGGAATTCGATAGCAAATGAGTTATGGATGCACCTAATGGAGGAATTGCCAATCCAAATCAATCGCTTTAATGGCTTTTACAATACCGAGAACCATCACGCCGGAACTTTTATGCAACAGCACAATTTTGTCAAAGGAAACATTCATTTATTGTTGAGTGCCAATCAGTCTCAGGAAAAACCGATAAATGATATTCATCTGCTAGACCTACCTCCTGAGGAATACAACCAATTTATTACATTACATGACGAATTATTTCCTCATTCTTATTATGATGGAAAAGGGATTGTAAAAAGGTTAAATAATGTAAGAAAAGTTATTGTAGCTGTAGAAAAAGGATTGATTCAAGGTTATGTGTATTTTGAGGCAAACCCTATTTTCGGTGAAGGGTGCATAGAATTTATCGGAGTCTCACCTAATCATAGGAAAAAAGGAATTGGAAGAACACTAATAAAGGCGGCATTATATCAATTATTTACTAAATTTCGCATAAGTGAAATACAATTATGTGTAAGTGAAAAAAATTCAAGAGCTATAAATCTTTATACAAGTGCTGGATTTGTTGAAAAATATAAACTTATTTCTTATCGTAGCAATGAATAAAAAGATCCTCACTTACTTTAAGTATAGTGGGGTCATTTTTTTACATTATTGTCTTGGCGCATTTATTATATTCATACTGTTATTTTCCATAGTGAAAAATGGAGTTAAAATTGAATAAAGTGTTTATCCTAAAAGTGAAAGGGAGAAAACCTGAAAGGGGATAAGATTGTTTTGTTTATAAGATTCTCGATTATTTCGTTATGGATGTTTATTGATCCCTTTTATCATTTGATTAGAAGGTTAAAATATATTGGATTTATTCAAAACAAAAAGGCAATTTTTCGGGTAAAGCTAACAAAATATAAAGGAAAAACATTTTTATTAGCGGATGGAACAGAAATTAAAAAAAATGACTGTTTGTTGAAAATTCATTTACACAATGTCCGTGTGTTAAAAGAAGTGATGTCGATTAGCCATCCCGTCCAGCGTACTAGAATGATTTATAAAATGGTCGAACAATCCATGCCTTTATTAGCAAAATTTATTGAATCCCATCAAAGGAAAGAGGAGATTAAGGGGATTATCGGAATAACGATGTTAAACAAGGGTGTGAAGAAGCTGGGATTTGAGCTTATGTATCCGGAAAACAGATATTATATACATTTTAAACGACTCACGCAAACACCAATTTTTTTGATCTCCCATTCCACATTATCGATGAAGAAAATCAAAAATCAAAGACCAACTTACTTAGTTATGTCGAAGGAAAAACTATTTGAAAAATATTTAGGGGCTTAGGCCCTTTTTTTTATGTTTAAATAATGTCATATTTTCTGACATTAAATTTGAAAAAGTCAAAAAATAATCTTGACTTTGATGAAATTTCCTCTAAAATAATTAACAAATACATATTGTGTAACATTTTATAACATGAAATGTATTTATATATGACAATTATAGGAGGGGAAAGTATGGAAATGGTAATGAATACTGTTTGGGTTATGCTGGGAGCGATTTTGGTTATTCTTATGCAAGGTGGATTTATTTTATTGGAAAGTGGATCTACACGGATGAAAAATGCAGGACATATTGCTGGAAAAACAATCGTAACATTTGGGATTGGATCCCTTGTGTTTTGGGCTGTAGGTTATGCATTTATATTTGGCGAACATGCAAACTTCTTTGTTGGACTTTCTCATTTCTTCTACTCTGGCTACCAAATTGATGGTACAGATTTATCTTCATCGGTCTTCTTTCTCTTTCAATTAGCATTTGCAACAATCGCTTTAACGATCGCTTTTGGCGGGTTTGCTGAACGTGCTAAATTTTCCACATATGTTATTTTTTCAATATTATTTTCGGTTATTGTGTATCCTGTCGTTGCACATTGGATTTGGGGAGGCGGTTGGTTAGCCGAACACGGCAAACAAGATTTCGCGGGTTCAACTGTTGTTCATTTGACGGGTGCGATGGCGGCGTTAGCAGCAACTATATTATTAAAGCCTCGAATAGGTAAATACAATAAAGATGGTTCAGTGAACGCAATATATGGACATAATCAAGTCTTTACAGCATTAGGAGTCCTCATTTTATGGGTAGGTTGGTTTGGCTTTAATGCCGGTAGTACATTGTCAGTTGCTGATGGATTCTTCGGTTTTGTTGCCCTTAATACGAATCTTGCTGCAGGCGCAGGTGCGTTTGCTGCTCTTCTAATCTCATGGTTAGTACTAGGTAAATCAGATATAGGAATGATTTTAAATGGAGCTTTAGCAGGACTTGTTGCAATTACCGCATCGTGTGCATTTGTATCTGCTTGGGCTGCGGTAATCATTGGTTTTATCGCTGGGATTTTGGTTTTCTATAGCATGAGGTTTTTTGACAATAGGAAAATCGATGATCCGATTTATGCTTTATCTGTACATGGAACAGCAGGTGTTTGGGGCACGTTATCAACGGGATTTTTTGCAACAAAAGAACTTGCAACGGTAGGCTCACCAGGTCTGTTTTATGGAGGTGGCTTTCACCAACTTGGAGTACAGTTGACGGGAGTAGTGGTATCAGGTTTGTATGCGTTTATTGTGTCCTTTGTTATTTTATATGTGATGAAGAAGCTCATGAACGGCCTTCGAGTAACAGAAGAGGAAGAAATTATCGGTCTTGATTTAAGTGAACATGGTACTTATGGGTATCCGGAGCTAATTGCAAAAGAAAAAATTAGTTGAAGCAAATGGGGAAGGTTTGAATGAATCAAAAAATAGTCGTTGTACCGTTGGAGGGAGGGTATTGAAATTCCTCATGAATGAGCATCAATCATTAGTAAGCTGGAAAAATAATTATTTATTCAAGTATTTTTCTGATAATAGATCCCTAAATCTGTTCCATGATCAAGTGATGAAAAAAGCATTTCAACTATCTATTAATCAAATAGGTCCTCCTCCATGCTCGTTTTCTTGGTTTGTCATGGGGAGTTCCGGAAGGTCAGAACAGGGAATCTTTAGTGATCAAGACCATGGGCTCGTTTTCGAGGATAATGGTGAGAAAAATATGCTTTATTTTCGTCACCTAGGGAAGGAGCTGACAGATGAATTATATCGATTAGGCTATTCTTATTGTGAGGGAAAAGTGATGAGCTCAAATATTCTTTGGTGTAGGTCATATAAGGAGTGGGAAGAGCAAATCAACGGATGGATAGAGCAGGGAAGTTGGGAATCGATTCGAAATGCTACGATATTCTTTGATTCAAGGAATCTTGTGGGGAATGATGAATTTATTGAAGATTTAAAGAGGCAATTTCTTAACAAAATAGTTAGCAATCCAAAAGTTTTAGAACGCTTTTTTGAAAATATACGACATGTAAGAAATTCGGTAGGTCTATTTGGACAAATTTTTGTTGAAACAAAAGGGATCCATCAAGGAGAAATCGATTTAAAATCTATGGCATACCTTCCTTATGTGAATGCCATTCGCTATTTAGCGATAAAAGAAGGGGTGTATGAAACATCTACCATATTACGAATGAATGCTTTGTCTAAAATGACGAGATATGAGAAGGATATCCCTATTTACCAACGCTATTTTAAAAAATTATTAGCTTATCGATTATCACTTATTAATGAACGAACTTCTTGTCAAAGTATGAATTATATAAATGTAAAAAATATCGAGCGTGAGAAAAGAAAAGAGATAAAAGAAATTCTTCATCACGGTAAAAGACTGCATCGGTTCATTGAAACGATAGCGAAAGGCCTATAGGTGAATTATGGGTTTTGATTCAATGATTCGTTATATAAAGGAAAAGGGGTTAAATATCATTGAAGTGATGCAGGGCAGACAAAATGCTCAGCAGTTAGCATATGTTCGCCAGCTCCAAAGGGAAATAAATAATGACGAAAAGTTGTTTCTACCGTTACAACAATTACAATTTACTGTTTTTGATTTAGAGACTACTGGTTTTTATCCAGAGCAAGGGGATCAAATAATTTCATTAGGCGCACTCAAAGTGAGAGAAGGAAAAATCGTTGAGAATACGCAGTTTTACTCATTGATTTATACGAATCAAGATATCCCTCCTGAAATCGAACAATTAACAGGTATTAGGAAAAGTGATTTGACCACTGCACCTTCCTTATCGGAGGTGATCTATCAGTTTTATCAATTTGTAAAAGATGATCCTCTCATTGCTCATCATTCATATCATGAGAAAAACTTTCTCCAGCATGTGAATTGGAAGCTTTATCGTTCGTCGTTTAATCATAGATTGATTGATACGTCTTTTCTGCTTCAGATAGCTGAGCCGACAATTCGTATTGTGAAATTGGAAGAGTGGTGCAACTATGCAGGAATTCCGGTGGAAAACCGTCATCATGCATTAGGGGATGCAATACTTACTGCTCAATTATGGTGTAAATACATTGAAAAGGTTCAAAAACTAGGAGTTATATCATTAATGGATCTATATGAAGAAGTTGCGAAAAGAAAAAAATGAATCTGGCAAATTTCGCATAGAAAAAACGAATGAAATACTTATATGTCAATGGTTTAAAGATTTTTAATCAAACGTTTGATTAAAAAGATAAGTGTTGGATATTGGTGAGGAATAAGATTTATTGTTGAAAAAATCTTATTCCTTTTTCTTGTCAAAGTTATACTCAGCACAAGCAAGAAACAAAGCTAGTATAAGCTCGACCCAGGTAGGAATAGTAATACTACTCATCGATTCATCAACATAATGGAGGACAATCCAACTAATTAATATATCGAAAAACATTAAAACAATGAAATTTACTATATTACTGTTTACATAACTGATAATAAAACGAATAATTAACTTTGCAAAAACCTCTGCTATTAGGCAAATGAAAAAGAATTTTAAAATAAAGGAAATAAGTGCTTGATTTGAATCATATTGGACATTAAGTAAGCGGAAAAATCCTATTATCCCAAAAAAGTAAAGAGCTATGACAACTACTAATGCAAAAATAATTAAAAATCCGATAGATAGTATAGTAACCAGTTTTGAGGGGAAATTTAAATCTGAAAATTTTTCGTCATTATTCTTCATGAGTTCCTCCGAACATTATTCTTATATCAATAATATCAGAATTTTTACAATAAAATGCAAAAAACACCTAAATGATTAGGTGTTCTTAAGATAGTGGAAGCTACATGGCACTGGCAGCCTTCTCGATAATTGGAAGCGTTAAATGATGGATTGTGATTTCAGGACGGCTTCCAATACGAATATTAAGACCTGTTTGTCCTAATCCTTCGCTAATATAAAATGGCTTTCCATCGTGGGTTTGCAAGCCTTTAATCATATTCATTCGTACGAGTTTTCCCATTTTCAGAAGATGGTATGGCTTTGGCCAATATATTTGTCCTCCATGAAAATGGCCAGATAATAAATAATCAAAGTGAAAATTCTTCATTTTAAGCACAATATTTGGATCATGTGTTAAAACAAGATTATATCCGTGCATGAGTCCATGATAGGATTTATCAATTTTACTCCGCTTAGTACTAAAATCGTCAATCCCGATAATGTTTAAACGATTCCCGTTTATCGTTAGAACGTCATTCTCATTTTGCATCGTTTTACACCCATGATCTTCAAGCACTTTTTTTAATGTAAGAAAATTTGAATCCCGCAATACATAATCATGATTTCCAAATACGGCATATGTTCCGTATTTAGGATTAAGTTGGTTGAACACGTTTAAATAAGGAATCAGTTTTGGAATACTGCGCTTTCTATCTAAAAAATCACCAGTTAAAGCAATTAAATCAAATGATTGATCATTTAAACTTGCATAAAGCTTTTCTGGCGAAATGGAGAGATTTTCTAAATGTAGATCAGAGATTTGAAGTACTTTAATCGTTTGCCCATCTATCGTAGGGTGATTGACCGCTATATGATTTATCACGACATTTTGCGTGTTTTTATTTCCTTTATTAAAAATAATCATTAGAAAAGTAATGGCAATTATTGCGATTATCCAAATGTACAAACTATCCCCTCCTCACCTTTGATTATAATTGCTTAAAAGCAAGATTGTTAGCTGTAATTAATGGGAAAACGATTTCTAACTTGTTTTGCATAAGAAAAAAAAAAGTCCTGATTCTAAAGTCAGGACTTCTTTATATGTGTATTCAAATTAATCGCTAAAAAGCGGCCTTCATCATCTTTTGTTCGTTTAAAAATCGTTACTCCAACGTTGTCCTGAGCAATCATTCGATAATTTCGGAAAGGGATCTCAAGTGTGCCCGCAACAAAAAATCTAATGACCCAGCTGTGGGCTGTCACTAGAATCGTTCCTTCAGGATGCTGATTAACAACATCGTTTACAAATTCATTCACCCTCTGAAAAATTTCGAAAGCATTTTCACCTGTTTTCCCTGCTTTGGTAGAACCGGGATCCTTTAGCCATTGATCCCAATACTTTGGATCTTCAGCGATAAATTCTTCTAGCCTTTTGCCTTCCCATTCACCAAAATTTGCTTCAATGAGTCTTTCATCATTTTGTATAGGAACGAATTCCTCGTGGTTTAATAAAATGTATTCTCCCGTTTCACGTGCCCTGCATAATGGCGAGGAGTAAGCATCTGTAAATTGTACATCTTGCAATAATGTAGCTGCCATTTGAACTTGTTGTTTTCCAATATTTGAAAGCTTAATGTCAGTTCGTCCGCAATAACGATTTCCACTAGCATTCCATTCTGATTCTCCATGACGTACGAAATATATGATAGTCATTAGACCACCTCTTTTTAATAATATAGTTATTTAAGTATAACAAATCGGAATCTTTTTCAATAACTTAACAAAGAGTAACGCAATTGAAATATAAATGTAATATGATTGTGGCTCCTTTTGTCGAATAATGATGTTATAATAGCACCTGTGACAATAGACACGTATTTTTCTATTTATACATAATTAATAGAATAAATTTAAATTTTAATAGATTATGTTCGTATATTTATAAAGATCACGGGGGAAAAGAAAATGAGAAAGAGATTACTTACACTTGGTTTAGCGTCTGTAATTGGGACGAGCGCATTATTCTCTACCCAAAACGTTTTTGCATCCGAAAATGTAAATCAACAAATTCGTGCGAAAAAGCAAGAAATTTCCGATTTAAAACAAAATGAAATCAATATGCTTGCGGATATGAAACAAATCGATGCAAAAGTTGCACAGACTAATGCGGAAATGAACAAGACAAAGGCAGAAGTAGCAGATACAAAAAAAGAATCTGAACAATTAAAAGTAAAAATTGCAGATACAAAGAAAAGAATTGATGAACGTAATAAATTATTACAAAAACGTGCCCGTGCGATTCAAGAGAGCGGGAGTGTCGTAAGTTATTTAGATGTTTTACTAGAATCCGAAAGTTTCGGTGATTTCGTTGACCGCGCTATGGCGGTTTCTACCATCGTAAATGCTGATCAGAAGATTTTAGATGAACAGAAAAAAGATAAAGAATCACTTGAACAGTCCAAGAAAGAGCTTGCAAGTAAGCTAGAGAAAGTTCAGAAGGATTTAGATGATCTTAAAGATCTGAAAGAGGAATTACAATATCAAATTGATGATAAAAATAGTATTCTTGCAAAAATAAAAGAAGAACAAAAAAATGCATCAAGTGAATTAGGCAATCTTGAAGACCAGGCAGCTGCTGAAAAGGCTGCAGCAGAAAAGGCGGCACAGGAAAAAGCAGCAGCCGCTTCTACTTCTGAAACTACTTCAGGAACAAAAAGCAGCAGTTCATCAACTAATCATACGTCCACTTACACGGCGCCATCATCAACTGTAAAATTAGGCTCCGGAGGCATTGAAGCTGCGATAAGTGCAGGGTCATCTATTGTTGGTCGTTCTCCTTACAATTGGGGCGGCGGTCGTAGCAGCAGCGATATAGCAAGACGTTCATTTGATTGCTCTTCATTCGTTCGCTGGGCATATGCTGAAGGTGGAGTTAATCTAGGACCAGTTTCTGGAACAAATACGGATACACTAGTTGGACAAGGAAGGGCAGTAAGTTCTTCAGAAATGAAAAGAGGAGACTTAATCTTCTTTGATACGTATAAAACAAATGGTCATGTAGGAATTTATCTAGGAAATGGTCAATTCTTAAATGACAACAGTTCACACGGCGTATCAATTGATTCATTGAGCAACTCATACTGGAAAAAAGCATTCAAAGGTGTTGTACGACGCGTAGTTGAATAAAATAATAAGCAACCCCTAGCGAATACAGTATAAAATGTACCCTATAGAGTAGACACATAAAAAAGTCTACCTATAGGGTGCTTTTTTGTATAATTAATAAATACAACTAGAGAATTAACTTGGAGACGGGGAAATTATGAGTAAAAAGACTTTCACGGAGAAAGAGATCAAGCAGCTAAAAACCAATAAATACGTTAAATCTGTAAGTTCAAAGGGGATCACTTATACAGATGAATTTAAGCATATTTTTATTGAAGGAAAAGAGAAAGGAAAATTTGCTAGAGAAATATTTGAACAATGCGGTTTTGATGTAGAAATTTTGGGGACGAATAGAGTTAAGTCGGCGAGTAAAAGATGGCAGAAAGCCTACAAGGAGAATGGGATTATTGGTTTGCGCGACACTAGGGCAGAAAACTCAGGGCGGTTACTGAAAAGTGAACTTACCCTAGAGGAGAAAAATGCTCGCTTAGAAGCACAAATTAACTTACTGAAGGCGGAAAATGAACTATTAAAAAAGATACGATTTGCAGAAAGGGGGATGAGGAAATAGAGCTTCCCCCTAGCCAAAAGTATGTCCTCATTCATGCGGTGATTGAAAAATACCATTTAAAACATATGGTGAAATATCTATGTGAAATCGCTGGAGTTTCAAGAAGTGGGTACTATAATTACTTCTCGATAAGGTCACAAGAACAAAGAAAACAAAAAGATGAAAAGGATGAGGTTGTAAAGGAGATAATTTTAAAAGCCTTTAATTTTAAAAAGTAGTAAGAAAGGGGCACGTCAAATCAAAATGACCTTGGCGGGTCAATTTAATGTTGTCTACAATTTGAAACGTATTAGACGAATTATGAAGAAATACGGTATTCTTTGCCCCATCAGAAAGGCAAATCCGTATAGACGAATGATGAAGGCTACCAAAGAACATAGAGTGGTGCCAAACCTTTTAAACCGGGAATTTAAGCAAGGTATCCCATGCAAAGTTCTTCTAACTGATATTACTTATTTATTTTACGGTAATGGCAAAAGAGCTTATTTATCAACCATAAAGGATGGATCAACGGGTGAATTATTAGCCCATCATATGTCGGAACGGATGACTATTGATTTAGCCACAGACACCCTTAAAAAGCTAGAGAAGAACAGAAACTTTAAGAAATCGAAAGATGCCCTAATTCACTCAGACCAAGGAGTGCATTATACTCATCCGGTATTTCAAAAAGCAGTAAAGAAACTAGGTCTACGCCAATCTATGTCAAGAAGAGGAAACTGTTGGGACAACGCTCCTCAAGAATCTTTCTTTGGCCATCTTAAAGATGAAGCCTCTATTAAAGCATGTACAACTTTTGATGAAATAAGAAAAGAAATAAAACAATACATGATTTATTACAATCACTATAGATATCAATGGAATTTAAAAAAGATGACCCCTGTTCAATACAGAGATCATCTTCTTAAAACTGCCTAGGTCTTTTTTAAAATGTCCTTTACAAAGGGTACACTTTAGTATTCGCTAGGGGTTTTTTATACACTGACGTAGTGTTAAGTGAATCAAATTATCGTAGGAGAACTCGGATTCGGGAAGGAAAGACCAGGAATACATCGCTTTCGTGCACGAATCCGCAAGATACTAGAAGGAAAGGCCGTGAATACATTGCTTACGTGCACGAATCCGCGAGATTCGAGAAGGAAAGACTAGGAATACATTGCTTACGTGCACGAACCTACAAGATTCGAGAAGGAAAAGTCAAGAACTCATTGCATTAGTGTACGAAAGGACAATGACATAACCTTTTTACCCATCACTCAAAAATGGAAGAACTACTTTATTCGCCCACCTTAATACTCTCATCGGATATATGATAATATTTAACTGCAAAAAACACACGAGCTTACATTTGCTCGTGTGTTTTTTGCAGTTAATAACAATTATAAATCCTCACCAATAATCTTAACTTCTCGTTCCAATTCTACATTGAATTTTTCCTTCACAGTCTTTTGAACATATTTGATTAATGAAATATATTCTTCTGCAGTTGCATTGTCTTTGTTGACAATAAAACCGGCATGTTTTGTTGATACTTGCGCACCGCCAATTTGTTTTCCTTGAAGACCGCTATCTTGAATGAGTTTACCGGCAAAGTAACCCGGGGGTCTTTTAAAGACACTGCCACATGAAGGATACTCAAGTGGTTGTTTTGATTCCCGTTTAAATGTGAGATCATCCATAACCGCTTTAATTTCTTCATACTTTCCAGGTCTTAGCTTGAAAATAGCTTCAAGAACAATATCACCTTTTTCTGGAATATTGCTTGTACGGTAGCTAAGTTCTAGATCTTCTGCCGTTCGTTTTACGATTTCCCCATTACAATCGATAACAATTGCATGAGCCAATACGTCCTTAATTTCTCCGCCATAGGCGCCGGCATTCATAAATAAAGCCCCGCCTACAGTACCAGGGATTCCACAAGCAAATTCTAAACCAGTTAACTTTTCTTTTAAAGCATATTGTGAGGCATCGATGATGGCAGCTCCGCTTTGTGCCGTCAAGAAATTCTCCTCTACAGAAATATGATTGAAATTTTCAAGTAGAATAACAATGCCGCGGATTCCACCATCTTTAACAATTAAGTTGGAACCATTTCCTAATAAGGTGAAAGGGACATTCTCCTGCTTCGCAAATTTAACCACTGCCTGAACGTCTTCATATGTTGTCGGAGTAAGAAAGATATCTGCTTTGCCGCCAAGTTTTGTATACGTATGGTTTTTTAATAATTCATTCGTTTTAATATTATTTTTATCTATAATAGCAGATAATTTATTATAAATTTGAGTGTAATCAGTCATGTATATCATTCCTTTTGCAGAGATAATGATCTTTGATGAAAAAAAGTGGCCTTCATTTTAGCATATGCCTATATTTGTTTTAAAGTTATATACAATGAGAATAATTTTTGACAATATCCTTATCATAGTAATAAAAAGGGGAATAATCAACTGAAAAATGTAATTATAAATAATTGTAATAGTATTGTTGTTTTCGTAAATTGAAGAATATCTTGATAGAGATTAAATGACAGTTTTCGCATATAGAAGAACGTTGTAATCTTTATGTATAAATAGGTTAAGCATTTTTAATCAAACGTTTGATTAAAAAAATGAAGGGGCGAATATTGTCGCAATAAAGGAGATTTACTTTCTTCATCTTCGTTTCTTTCCTATTGAATAGCCGAGGAAAAATATAATAATATAGCTTACTAATCCCGCACATAAAATAGGATTTTTCTTGGTCATTTCAGTAAGCTGATTTACAGTAAAGAGAATTTTCTTTGCTAATAAACCTTCCGTATATAACTGATAAAGATAGACAAGGAAAAGAGCAATAAGGATTAAAAAAGTTACCCAAAAGATTCGAAGAAATGAAATTCCCTTTTTTGCTTTCATTTACGCACCTCATTAGGATTATTTATTGGATTATCCCTTTGGATTTCATCCATTTTAACGCTTCATTCTTGCTAAGATTTGCGAGATTGGTTGAATCAACAAAATCTATGACTTTCTGTGAATCTGTTTTAGAATACTCACGTAATGTCCAACCAATTGCCTTCTGGATAAAAAATTCTTTGGAATCTTTTAAACGTAAAATACTATCGAATAAAATGGAAACATCTGTTTCTTTCTTATATTTTAGTTGATATAATAAAATACTTCTTTGAAGCCAAAGATTATTTGAAGACAACCATTCTTCAACTATTTCAGGAATATGTTGAGGATATGTCTTCATATAATATCCGAATGCATTGGGAGCAATTGAATCAACAGAATCCCACCAAGATTTATTTGTGATGCAGTATTCGATTAATCCTATATCCTCTTCTTTTAACCACTTTTGATAGCGATTTAAAAAAAGAATAGCAATCGTTTGATATTCTCTTTCATCTTTTTTCCACAAGTGCGTAACAATTTCCTTTAATTCATCGGGGTGAATCGTATAATCAGTAATTAACTTTTTGAAAATACCTTTTACTACTGGTGCTCTTGCTCCGAAAAATTTGAAATGGTTTTTCATATACCTTTCCATTTGAATCGCTTCATCATTGTTAGCACTTTCCTTTATTAATTCTTCTATTATTTTAACAGGTAACAAAATAATCTCCCCTAGACATAATTAGTTTGTTACTATCATACAACTTTTACTAGTAAATTAAACTAGTGAAAAATTTTTCCGATATCAAGTCAAAATATTCTAACGATTATCCGTGCAATCGGTTACAATAGTAGATAGTACGATTGGCATAGAAAAGGGGAATCTTCAAATGAACCATGTATATTTGAAAGATGAACATGAAATATTTCGCCGTTCTTTCAGACGATTTCTTCAGAAAGAGTGTGTCCCTTACTATGGTGAGTGGGAAGAAAATCGGCTTGTTCCTCGCTCATTTTGGAGAAAAATGGGTGAACAAGGATTCCTTTGTCCCGATGTAGATGAGTCATATGGTGGGAATGGGGTGGATTGGGGCTTTTCGGTTATTATTAATGAGGAATTAGAAAGGGTTGGATCGAGCCTTGTTGGTATTGGTCTACATAATGATATTGTGATTCCTTATTTAACATCATATGGTACAGAGGAACAGAAGAGAAAGTGGCTGCCTACATGTGTGACAGGTGAAACGATAACAGCCATCGCAATGACAGAGCCCGGTTATGGGTCGGATTTGGCTAATATCCAAACGACCGCCATTTTAGATGGCGACCATTATCTATTAAATGGACAAAAGACATTTATTACAAACGGGATCCATGCTGATTTAGTCATCGTTGCATGTAAAACAAATCCACAGGCGGTTCCTCCCCATAAAGGAATGAGTCTTCTTGTAGTAGAAAGAAATACACCGGGATTTACAAGGGGCAGAAAGTTAAATAAAGTGGGCTTACATGCGCAAGACACCGCTGAGTTAATATTTGAGGATTGTCGTGTCCCGAAGGAAAATTTACTTGGGGAAGAAGGCAAGGGCTTTACGTATCTTATGGAAAAACTTCAGCAGGAACGCTTAATTGTCGCGATTGCTGCACAGGTGTCAACCGAAAGAATGTTAGAACTAACATTGGATTATGTGAAGTCTCGGAAAGCGTTTGGAAAAGCAATAAGTAAATTTCAAAACACCCAATTTAAACTGGTGGAAATGGCAACAGAGATTGAAATGGGGAGGACATTTTTAGACCAACTAATTTCTGAACACATTGAAGGAAAAGATATTGTTACGAAAGTATCAATGGCAAAATGGAAGTTGACCGAAATGGCAAGGGATGTTGCTACTCAATGTATGCAACTCCATGGGGGATATGGCTATATGGAGGAATATGAGATTGCGAGACGATATCGGGATATTCCCGTAGCAAGTATCTACGCCGGGACCAATGAAATTATGAAAACAATTATTGCGAAGAATCTTGGATTATAGTCGACTAAATTAATAGATAGGCAGATTTAACGTTTATATAAGTACAAAAAGTCCTCATTTAAGGGAGGAAGAGAAAGGAAGTAAATCATGCGAGAAGTCGTGATTGTTGAAGGGATTCGTACACCAATCGGAAGAAAAAAGGGAGACTTAAAGGATATTCGTCCCGATGACCTAGCGGCAGAAACATTAAAAGCTCTTATTAAACGAACGAAACTGGATTCATCCCTAATTGACGATGTCATTCTTGGATGTGTGACTCAATCCGGTGAACAAGCAGGTGATATTGCAAGGATTGCCGCTTTAATCGCCGGTTATCCATTAGAGGTTCCAGGTACAACAATTGATCGTCAATGCGGTTCAAGTCAGCAGGCAGTTCACTTTGCATCACAAGCGATACTTTCGGGTGACATGGAAGTTGTGGTTGCTGGTGGAGTTGAAAGCATGTCAAGGGTTCCGATTGCGTCTAACTATCAAGGGTCACCGTTTAGCGAAAAACTAACAAATAAATATGAAATGATCCACCAAGGACTGTCAGCAGAACGAATTGCAGAAAAATATGGTTTTACTAGAGAAGTTTTGGATCAATTCTCCTATGAAAGTCATCAAAAAGCATTAAATGCTCAATATGAAGGATATTTTCAAAGAGAAATTATACCGATAGAAAATGGCCAGGATTCAGTCATTATCCATGATTCAGGACCTAGAAAGGAAACATCTGTTGAAGTATTAATGAATTTAAAACCTGCATTCAAGGAGGATGGCATCATCCACGCTGGAAATGCAAGCCAAATTAGTGATGGAGCTGCAGCGCTGCTTTTAATGTCTCGTTCAAAAGCGGAGGAACTTGGATTGAAACCTCGTTTTAAAGTTCATACGCGTGTTGTTGTTGGTTCCGATCCAACACTTATGTTAACAGGACCTATCCCCGCAACGAAAAAAGTACTAAAAAAAGCGGGATTGACAATCGATGATATCGATGTGTTTGAAGTGAATGAAGCCTTTGCCTCTGTGCCGTTAGCATGGTTAAAAGAAACAGGAGCTAATCCGAAAAAGTTAAATCCGAATGGAGGGGCCATTGCGCTTGGCCATCCACTTGGTGCTAGTGGTGCAAGATTAATGGTAACAATGATGCATGAGCTTGAACGGACAGGTGGGCGCTACGGCTTGCAAACAATGTGTGAAGGATTTGGGATGGCCAATGCAACAATCATCGAAAGATTGGAGTGAGTTTGGTAACAGTTTAATAAGGCTACTTTTTAAAGGTTTATAGGAAAAACGTATATTTTCCCTCAGGATTATAGGATGAAAACATTTTATAAATACAGAGCCGCCGGAACTAGACAGGCTCACGGGTCACCCGCGGAAAGCGTAGTGTATTCAGACTGCGGATTTGATAACAACTATCCATACGAAGTAAATGAAAGAATTAGGGAGGTTCGTTTATGTCCACAACAATTGGAAAGCTTTTCGATTTAACTGTGAAAAAATATCCGAACAAAGAAGCCTTATTTGATGTGAGAAGAAACAGGAGATTTACGTATCAGGAATGGAGTGAACGCGTAAATCAACTAGCGAACGCCCTTATCCATGAGGGGGTTCGCAAAGGTGACCGTGTATCAACGTTTCTATTTAACAATGAAGAATTAGCAACAGCTGTTTTTGCTTGCGCCAAGATTGGGGCTGTAATTAATCCGATTAATTTTAGGTTGATGTCCGAAGAGGTAGCATATATTTTAGAAGATGCGAAACCTAAGGTAGTCCTTTTCGAACAGGCTTTAGCATCAACCATTACCTCCATTGAAAACCGTTATCCTCAAATTTCGTTTTGGTTTATTGATGATCAAACACCAACCTATGCTGCCGACTATCAGGAGAAAATTCAAGCTGAACCTACAACATTAGAAGACTTCCAAATAAAAGAATCGGATACTTACGCTATTATGTACACGAGTGGAACAACAGGCCGACCGAAAGGGGTAATCCATCGGCATCGGGAAGTTGTTGAACAAAGCCTTATTATTATAAGTGCAACGAAGTTACATGCAAATGATCATGGGCTAGTCACTGCACCGATGTTCCACTGTGCAGAACTGCACTGTGCACTCATTCCAAGAATTCATGTGGGAGCTAATAATACGATTCTCCACCAATTTAATGCATCTCAAGTTCTTCAACTAATTGAACAAGAAAAAATCACTAAGTTTTTTGCTGCGCCAACGATGTGGAATATGCTTTTACAAGAGGATCTCAAAAATCACAAATTAGACAGCTTAGTATTAGGACTTTACGGTGCAGCACCCATGGCACCAACTCTCGTTCATGCGTGTCACAAGAAATTAGGGATTTCACTAGTTCAAGCATATGGAATGACTGAAATGGGTCCGGCGATTTCATTTCTTTTAGAGAACGACCAATTAACAAAGGCGGGTTCTGCAGGACAAGCGTGTTTAAATCACGACATTCGTATTGTGAAACCGAATGAAAACGGACCTTCAGACCCAGATGATATCGTCCCGATAGGGGAAACTGGAGAAATCATTGTTCAAGGTCCATGCATGATGGGTGGTTATTTTGAACGTGATGAGGCAACAGAATATGCTTTATATAAGGGATGGTACCATTCAGGTGATATTGGTTACTTAGATGAAGATGGCTATTTGTGGGTGAAAGATCGTGTGGATGACATGGTTATTTCGGGTGGCGAAAATATTTATCCCCGCGAAGTGGAGGATGTTCTTTATGAACATTCCGGCGTGTTAGATGTAGCGGTTATTGGAAGGCCCGATGAGCATTGGGGAGAAATTGTGATTGCATTTGTAGTGAAAAAGGAACCGAATGTAACCGAAGCCGTCTTGGATGAATGGTGCAAAATGAGTGACCATCTCGCAAATTATAAGCGACCAAGAAAATATATATTTTGCGATGTCTTACCTAGAAATGCAAGCGGAAAAATTCAAAAGTTTTTATTGAGGGAACAGTTAAATGAGGAATCTCAAAACATCTGAGCAGTGCAATGATACTTGTAATCAAATTAAATATATAGATAAAGGGGAAATGTGAAATGATGCAGGTGCCATTAACAGTAGGTTCATTGTTAGAAAGGGCAGAAAAATTTTTTCCAAAGAAAGAAGTCGTTTCAAGAACTTTATCAGGGATTCATCGCTTTACGTATAAAGAAATCGGTAAACGGACACGTAGACTTGCCAATGCTTTAGAAACACTTGGAGTGAATAAAGGTGATCGGGTTGGAACATTAGCTTGGAATCACCATCGCCATTTAGAGATTTATTTTGCTGCACCCGGAATCGGAGCGGTATTACACACTATTAATCTACGACTTTCACCAGAACATATTTCCTATATAATTAATCATGCGGAAGACCAAGTTCTATTCATTGATGAGGATATTCTTCCACTTGTTGAAATGGTAAAAGACTCTCTTAAAACTGTGAAGGCATATATTATCATGACAGACCAAGAAAAATTACCAGCGACGACATTAGAACCAGTATATTCGTATGAAAGATTACTTGAGGCTGGTGACCCGGAACATTCCTTTCTACAAGATATTAATGAAAATGACCCTGCAGGAATGTGTTATACATCTGCTACGACTGGGAATCCGAAAGGGGTCGTATATTCACACCGGGGGATTGTATTACACAGCTATGCACTAGGATTAGCAGATACAACCGCGATGTCTGAAAAGGATATTTGTATGCCGGTTGTGCCAATGTTCCATGTTAATGCTTGGGGAATGCCTTTCGCTGCTACATGGTTTGGCTCTAAGCAAGTCTTACCGGGGCCTATGTTCACGCCAAAGCTGCTTGCTGAACTTATTGAAAGTGAAAAAGTTACTGTCACTGCCGGGGTGCCGACAATTTGGTTAGGATTATTAAATGAATTAGAACAGAATCGCTATGATACCTCTTCATTAAGAAGCATTCTTTGTGGTGGTTCGGCAGCTCCGATGGCCATGATTAAAGCGTTTGAGCAAAAATATAATATTCCATTTTCACATGCCTATGGGATGACGGAAACAACGCCACTAGCAACGATTTCTACACTAAAAAGCTATCAAGAGGATATAGAGGAAGAAGAGAAAATGAATATTCGCGCGAAGCAAGGTTTACTTGTACCCGGACTACAAATGAAAGTAATTGTAGGAGATAATGAAGTCAAATGGGACGGGAAAGAAATGGGTGAATTATTAATTAGGGGCCCATGGATTGCGGACGAATACTACAAGGATGAACGAACAAGTGAATCTTTTAAAGATGGCTGGCTATATACAGGTGATGTTGCTACTGTAGATGAAGAAGGAAATGTGAAATTAGTCGATCGGACAAAGGATTTAATAAAGAGCGGGGGAGAATGGATTTCTTCAGTTGACTTAGAAAATGCATTAATGGCACACGAGGCAGTATTTGAGGCAACGGTAGTCGGAGTACCACATCCCCAGTGGCAAGAGCGACCGATTGCATGTATCGTATTGAAAGATGCTTTTAAAGGCAAGGTAGAAAAACAAGAAATACTAGATTTCATTGCTCCGCAATTTGCGAAATGGTGGCTACCGGATGAAATATTACTTTTGGATGAAATTCCGAAAACATCGGTAGGAAAGTTTTTAAAAAGGGAATTAAGATCAAGGTTAAAGGATTACTTTGTTGAAATTTAATGATAAAAGATAACCGATACGTAGTGGCTACGTATCGGTTATCTTTTTTTGTTTCACAAAAAGAACAAAAACGTTCTATCAAAAGAACGAAATAGTAAGATATTCACAGTATTAACTAGAATAATAGAGAAAAGTAGGTATTTAGTAGGGAAAAAGATGGAATTCCGAGGTTTCCTTTCAAATAACTCCTAATTATAATGACATCATAAGGTTCTTTATAAAGAACAAACAAACGAACATAAAAGGAGGGCGGTGAAAAATTAGAAGAGTTTTTAAAACAATTATTATTAGTTTGATTTTTGTCAGTGTAGGTACTACTTACGCCTTATTGGACCCAGGTGAAAAGCTTGCCAATTGGTATGACCGTCAATTTAAGGAGAAGGTTGAAAGTCTTAGTGCATCATCAACGAACGGGCTGCTCCGTTCTTTAGAAAATTTTAAAAAGGAATTGAAAGATGTAACTAAGAATATTACAGAACAATTGGAAGAGTACAAAGGAACCAAGACAAAGGAAACAACGAACAGTATTAAGCAACACCAAGATCTTCAACTGCATCAGTTACATACTGTCACTGAAGAGATTAATATACAAAGCAAAGAACAAATGAAAACATACATCGAACAAAAGGTGCAAGACGAAACTAAACAGATTACAAAAAACATCGAAGATATTCTAGCAAACTTAACGAAGGAAGAATAAAAAATATTATATAAAAGGGAGCTAATAAAAATGATGAAAACAGTTAAAGGAAAAATCGTTACAGGAGTAGTAACACTAGGATTATTATCAGGAGTTGGCGCGGCATTTGCGAATACGGATGCGGGGGCACAGTTAAAAGCATGGTATGATAAACAATTTGGCTCCGCGGCTAGTACAATTGAATCTGCTGCAACTAAGCATGCAACTGATCAATTACCAGCATTAGAAAAGGAATATAATGCAATTAAAACTGGTACAGGCTCTGACATTAGTGATGCACAGACATTTCAAACAGACTTGGCAAATGGTGCGATAAATTCAGCGAAACAAAGTCATATCAATAAATTAAATGGTCAAAAAGATAAAATTGTGAAGGAAATGGATTCTGCTTTCGCTGGAATTGTAGCTTTTGCTCAAGCCCAAATTAATTCCGCCGGGAAGGCAGCTTATCAATATGCACAAACAGATCTAGGGAACTATACCGATGCAGAGGGCAAAAAGGCCATAACGGGGATGACAACAAAATTAAATACATCTAAAGACAAGGCAGTACAAGAATTAAAAGATGCAATTGCTGAAGCTAAGCTAGAAATTCAAAAACAATTAGATTTCTATACAGAAGATTCAACGACAAAAATCAATTTAGCTATTGATACAAAAATCAAAGAACTTCGTAGCTTAATCACCAAAAAAGCTGAAGAGCTACTCGAAGCACAAAAATCTCTAATTGCATCTAAAGCACAAGAACTTGAAAATGCAGCTAAAGCTGAATTGGATTCAGTTGTTGGTGGAATCTAATAAACTATCTCTCTATCAGAGTTCTACTTGGAACTCTGATAGAGGTTATATGAATGGAGGGAATGAACAATGATTACTCGAAAGGAAAAACATATTCCGAAAAAGGGGAAATTAAAACTTCTAATTGGAGTTCTTTTTTTAAGCCTGATGATAGGCAGTAGTATTAGCGTCGCATTTGCGGATCAAGATATTCCGACACTATTAACTAACTGGTTTAATAAAAAAGGATCGGAATCGATTACTTCGATTGAACAGGCGATTATGTCGGAGAAAGAGACACAAAAGGAACGTTTAAAAGAAGAATTGCAAGTAGAATTAAGAAGATCCCAACAGGCATTAACCGACTATGCTTTGCAAGAAAGAAAAGATCGAATCTCAGAAATTAGAGCATATACCGATCAATTAATTTCTACGATTCATATAGATAATCAACAAGAAAAGGAAGCAATTAGTGAGAAACTGAAAACGATTATGAACGGTGCGATACAAGAAATGAATGGTGTAACTTCAGAAAAGCAAACAGCAAATCCGGACGATTCCAGCAAAACAGATAAAAAGGTAAAGGACGATTCATCTACTTCTGAAGAGAATAAATCAAATGTAGAAGAAGGAGAACAACCTTAATGGCGAAATTGTATGGAGCAAAATTGCCTCAATTGGAGGTAGATGTACATAAATCATCACAAACAACGAAAAAAGGCTGGGTTAGCTGGATTCGATTCATAATTATATTAGCCCTTCTCTATTTTCTTACTCATTTTGTATTTGCAGTCAAAATAGTGAATGGACACTCGATGAATCCTACGCTTAAAGATCATGGCATTTTCATAGTGAGCAAGATTTTTTTTCAACCTGAAAGAGGGGACATTGTTGTTGTGAAAGATCCCGATGGATTCGATATCGTAAAGCGAATTATTGGAATGCCTCATGACAAGGTACAAATTATTGATGGCGTAGTTTATTTGAATAAGCAGCCATTGAATGAACCATATATACAAGGGGTGCCTGATAATATGGCAGAGGTAATTGTAGGCGAAGGAAAATACTTCATTATGGGAGATAATCGAACGCCAGGTGAAAGTTTAGATAGCCGCGACCCGAGCATCAGCACTATCTCAGAAATGAATATTGTTGGAGAAAAAATGTTCTAAGTACGAAAACCAACTGTTTCTTAAGAAATAGTTGGTTTTCTATTTGTTTTACAATTTTTTAAGTGATATTGCTTCCCGCATTTTTTGCAGTGATTCTTTCCCTAAATTATCTTGCTTCGCCATTACATTTACATAAAGTGCATCAATTATACTTAATTGGGCGATACGAGAGGATAATGCCTCCGATCGATAGTCTGTTTCTTGAGAAGCTGTAAAAAGCGGAATATCAACTTTTTGGCTTAATGGCGATTTTGCAAAATTTGTGATTCCGATTGTTTTTGCACCATTCTTTTTAGCGATATCTAGAACTTCCATCATGTCTTTATTAGAACCTGAGTGGGAAATAAGAATCACCACGTCTTGATCGGTTAATTGCGAAGCAGACATAATTTGAAAGTGTGAATCGGTATATGCCACTGTTTGAATGCCGGTACGTAAAAATTTATGATGGGCATCCATAGCGATGACTCCAGAACCGCCGTTTCCATAAAATTCAATCTTCCTTGCGCCAATTATTAGTTCAATTGCTTCTGCAAAACGGTTTTCATTAAAAATATGAAGGGTATCCTCTAATGTTCGGATATTCGCTTTGAATACTTTTTCAGCAATTTCCTTTTCGTTATCATCCTCTTGAATCGTTTCGTGAATATTTTTAATCGGTGCAACAACTTCTGATGCCAAAGCAATTTTCATTGATTGAAAGCCATTAAACCCTATCCGTTTGCAAAAACGAAAAACGGTTGCATCCGCTACAAATAAATCATCGGAGAGTTGATTAATCGTTGAATGAATAATTTTTTCAGGATGTTCTAATATATAATCGGCTATTATTTTTTCCTTTTCACTAAATTGTGGATACATCGTGCGAATCCTTGGTAAGCAAGGGAATTTTTGAATTTGTGTTCCCATTTATATTTCACCTTTCTAAGCTGTCTTTTCTCCTATTGTAATATATGTGAAAGAGGAAATGTAAACGGTTTCGAATTTTTTTTTAGTAAAGTATTGGTAGATTCAGTGAAAGAGTGCATCTAGTCTATTTTTTTCTGTATTGATTAATAGAAAAAGAAAATTTTTTTCACGTATAGTATTGAAATAAAAAATATTTATCGTAAAATAGATTTGTGTTGAAAAAATATTTCTCTCATGTGAAATGAAACCGTTTTAATAAGGACTTCTTTTTTTACATAAAAAATGTAAACGATTGCTTCTTCAAATTGAGAACACAATCACTATAATATTAAACATCTAGATTTGGAGGAATTAAGAATGACAGGCCACGATATAAGTTTATTAATCTACACATTATTAGCCATTATCTTTTTGATTTTTATGATTGCAAAAGTAAAATGGCATCCGTTCGTTGTACTATTATTAACGTCAGTTATTCTAGGAATGTTAGCTGGAATGAAACTTCCAGATGTGGCGGATGCAATACAGAATGGAGTAGGGAATACATTAGGATCCATTGCTGTTATAATTGGTCTTGGGACGATACTCGGGAAAATGTTGGCTGAGTCCGGCGGGGCTGACCAAATTGCGAATACTTTACTAAATAAATTTGGTGAAAAGAAAGTCCATTGGGCAATGATGATTGTTGCCTTTATCGTTGGGATTCCAGTTTTCTTTGAAGTAGGACTTGTTTTATTAATTCCACTAGTTTATACGGTTGCAAGAAGATCGGGGATGTCCATATTAAAAATTGGGATTCCGATGGTTGCGGGTTTATCGACCGTACACGGATTGCTTCCTCCACATCCAGCACCAATGATTGCTGTGGAAGGATTAGATGCAAATGTTGCTAGAACGATTTTATATGCATTGATTGTAGGAATTCCTTCCGTTATTATTGCAGGTCCTATTTTTGGCTCCTTTATCGCAAAACGACTTGGCCATATTGAAATGTCTAAACAATTGTCAGAGCAATTTTCGAAAAAGGAAACAAATAAATTACCTAGCTTTGGGGTAACAATTTTCACCGTTCTATTACCAGTCATTTTAATGTTAGTTGGTTCGATAAGCGGTGTATTGCATGAAAACAAAGTGCTTGCAGAATGGAGCACTTTTCTTGGAAAACCAATTGTCGCTTTATTAATTTCAGTTATTGTTTCATTCTTTACGCTCGGATACGCAAGAGGGTTTAATAAGAAGCAACTTTCGAGCTTTATGGGTGAGTGCTTAGCACCGACGGCTACAATTATTTTAGTTATTGGTGGAGGCGGTGCCTTCAAAAATGTATTAATTACGAGTGGTGTAGGGGATGCTATTGCTAATCTTGCTACAAATACACATATTTCACCCATCCTATTTGCATGGTTAGTGGCTGCTTTGATTCGTGTGGCGACAGGATCAGCATCTGTAGCAATGACTACTGCGGTCGGGATTGTTGCCCCAGTTATTGCAAGTGCACATGGTATCAATGTAGAATTGATTGTTTTGGCCATTGGTTCAGGTTCATTAATTTTATCCCATGTAAATGATGCAGGTTTCTGGATGGTGAAAGAATTCTTTAATATGAGTGTGTCCCAAACATTAAAATCGTGGACAGTTATGGAAACGTTGCTTTCCATTGTTTCACTTATAATCGTGTTATTACTAAGTGTTTTTGTATAATTATTTTATGAGAAGTCCCACGTCAGATTTTTGACGTGGGCTATTGTTGATTTTTAATAGGGAATTGTGGAAATCTCACAATTTTTACGGCTGTATGGATATGCTTAATATTACGAAGCAAAAACTAAATTGAGGTGAATCAACATGGCACAATCTTATATGATGGGTGTAGATATCGGAACAACTAGTACAAAAGCGGTTCTTTTTACTAAGAAAGGGGAAGTAGTACATACATTTTCAAAGGGTTATCCATTACATAATCCAACACCTGCGATCGCTGAGCAGGATCCAGATGAAATTTTTCAAGCAGTAATCATTTCAATTCGTGAGTTGATGAAGTCGAGTGGGATTCGTAAGGAGGAGTTAATGTTTGTTTCCTTCAGTTCTGCAATGCATAGTGTTATTGCGGTTGATGAACAAGGGAATCCTCTGACAAAAAGTATTACGTGGGCGGATAATCGAAGTGTTAAATATGCAGATGAATTGAAGGCTTCCAAAAATGGGATAGATTTATATCGAAGAACTGGAACGCCAATACACCCAATGTCACCAATTACGAAATTAATTTGGTTACGAAGTGAACAACCCGAAGTGTTTAATAGAACGAATAAATTTCTAGGGATTAAAGAATATATCTTTTATAAAATGTTTCATCAATATGTGATGGATTATTCATTAGCTTCAGCAACGGGGATGTTTAATTTAGAAACGTTAAAATGGGATGAAGGGGCATTGGAAATTGTCGGGATTGATGAAGGCAAGCTACCTGCTCTTGTTCCAACTACACATATTTTAAAAGAATTAGACAGTGGAATAGCTGATCAAATGAATATTTTCATAGATACACCATTTGTGGTAGGGGCAAGTGACGGTGTTCTATCCAATTTAGGTCTTAATGCGATTAAACCAGGTGTACTTGCAGTTACGATTGGTACTAGTGGTGCAATTCGGACAGTTAGTGACAAACCTTTAACAGATCCTAAAGGGAGAACTTTTTGCTATGCCTTAACAGAAGACCATTGGGTTGTTGGTGGGCCTGTTAATAATGGTGGGGTTACGTTCCAATGGGCACGCGATCAGTTTGGTCAATTAGAGGTACAGAAGGCAGAGGAAAATGGGGAAGACGCCTATGAATTGTTAACCGAAATGGCTGAAACAGTCGCTCCAGGAGCAGATGGATTGATTTTCCACCCATATATGGCCGGGGAACGTGCGCCGATTTGGAATGCTGATGCACGAGGTTCTTTCTTTGGCCTTGCTTTATATCATACACGGGCACATCTCGTTCGTGCAGTGCTTGAAGGGGTTATGTACAATCTATATAGTGTAATGCTTGCATTACAAGAGTTAATTGGGGAACCGAAAAAAATCCATGCAAGTGGTGGCTTCGTTCGCTCTAAGCTATGGTGTCAAATTATGGCTGATGTGTTTGGAAGGCCAGTAACCATCCCGGAAAGTTATGAGAGTTCATGCCTAGGTGCAGTCGTATTAGGTTTATATGCTATTGGGGAAATTGACCAATTAGAAGAGGTTGAAGACATGGTTGGCACAACAAACGATATTGAGCCAAACCCCGAAAACGCTAAAATCTACGAAGAACTCATGTCCATCTTCCTATCCATCAGCAGAAAAATGGAAGAAGACTACCACAGAATCGCCGAATACCAACGCAAAATCGACAAAAAAGCATAAAAGTATAACTAAGGTGTCAGGCACCGTATTGGGTAAAGGCAAAAGTGCTTCCATAATCCAATTCGGTGCCTGGCACCTTTTTGGTTATGGTGGAAAATGTTGTGTTAATCCAAATTGGTGCCTGACACTCTTTCGGGGTGGGTGTAGATGTTGAGTTGGTTTTTTCGAATGAATCCGATTATGGTGATGCCTAGGTCGTTGGCTAGGTCGATTCCTAGTGATGTCGGTGCGGATTTGGATAGGATGATTCCGATACCGATTTTGGCGACTTTTAGTATTACCTCGGATGACAATCTACCGCTAAAGGCGATGATTTTGTCAGAACGTGTGATTTTTTCTTTCAGACAATAACCATATAGTTTATCGAGTGCGTTATGTCTGCCGATGTCCGTGCGGTTAATAATCATCTCATTGGTTGTACATAAGGCACCATTATGGACCCCGCCCGTTAATCGAAAATCAGCAGATTGATGTTGCAACAAATTCATTAAGTGAAAGCTTTGTTCAATCGTTATCGTAGTTGTGTTTGTGATCGTTTTCGCTGTTCGTACATCATTGTGAAAATAAAATTGCCGACTTTTACCGCAGCACGAACCAATAAATCGCTTAGAATATAAATCCTTATTTATTACCTTCTTATTCACCAGATCTACATAGGCAAAGCCATGGCTGTCATCAATTGATATCGAAGCAATTTCGGAGTGGCGCCGAATGAGCCCCTCTGACGCAAGAAATCCAATCACAAGTTCTTGGAGATGGGTAGGGGAGCAAACCATCGTTGCAAATTCCTCACCATCGACATGAATGGTTAAAGGAAACTCAATTGCAATGTCATCCTGCACATGTGATAACGATTCTCCGTTATATTTGCCGATTAAATATGATTTTCTGACTTTGTTGTCCATCGATAAAACCCCACTTATGTTCAATGTTCGAAAAAACGAAAGAAATTTGCAAAATAAAGGAAACCGGCATTCCTGCCGATTTCTCAACTAATATCCATTTCTAAGTCCTCAATTCGCCTCTCCATATATTTCGTATCCTTATGTGCATGAAAGGACTCGGCTTTTTCAACGATTACAGCAGTATTGTATTCGGGAATTCCCGCATATTGTTCATAGACTCCCTTCGGAATAAGAACATTTCCTTCTGGCCAAAAGACGAGAAGGTTTCCACGCTGGGTATCAGCAAATTTTGCCCGACCATGAAAGTAACCGTACTTATTATATACAACGATGGCTTCTCCTTCATCGATGTTTAATTCTGAAGCATCAACTTCATTTATTAAAACATCATAGCGATCGGCATTGTTAAACGAATCTTTTTCATTATAAATCATCGAATTAAATTGTTTTCCTCTGCGTGTCGTTACGTAAAAATGACCCTGTGGTTTGCGAAGTTCCGGTATTTCAATAGCAAGTAATTTTCCTTTGCCATCTTCTGTAGGACAATTTCCATCCTCACATAACCAGGCACCGCCCCATTGAAACACATCGCCCTTTTGATGTAAATGTTGTATCCCGTTATAATTAGGATTTGCCTTAGCAATCTCCTCGCGAATTTGTTCGGCATTAGAAAAATTCAAACATTCCTTTGCTTCAGCGGGTTTAATTCGTGCAGCCAAATCAACATAGATTTCCCACTCTGATCGCGCTTCTTCGATTCTAGGTCCTTTAATTTCCGGTGAAAAATAAACCATTCGCTCGGTCGAAGTGGAGGTGCCGCCACCCCGTTGTTCATATCTTGTCATCGCTGGTAAAACAATCACTTCTTCTTTCGCCTCAACTAATGTAGAAGTATTAAAAATTATATCTTGATGCACACGAAGTTCAACAGATTCTAAACATTGCTTCACAAACGCAGGATCAGGCATCGTTTCTAAGAAATTCCCTCCTGAAGTATAAAATACTTTTAGCTTCCTTTCATGATCCACCGGGAGCATTGCATTTTCAATCGAAACACCGACAATATCGCCTTGCCATTTTGGAATTTCGAATCCCCATATCTTTTCCATTCGTTCGATATTTTTGCGTTCAAAATCACCACCGGGCAAAGCAAAAGGATCTGCTCCCATTTCACCTGATCCTTGAACTCCCGAATGCCCACGAATGGGCATAACGCCACAATGTTCACGACCAATAAATCCACGAAGCATGGCTAGATTAGCGACCTGTGAAATATTATCTGTTCCAAACCGATGTTGGGTTAATCCCATGGACCAAACAAATACGGCACTATTTGCTTTTGCTAGTAGCTTAGCGAATTCACACATCCGTTCCTTCGAAAGACCAGAGGATTTCTCTAATAACTCCCAATCTTGATTTATAACATGGGCTTTTAAAGTTTCAAATCCATTCGTATGTTCCTCCACAAATTGATGAGCAATCGCCGAACCTTTTTCTTCTTCTTCCATTTCAAACCAATGTTTTATCACCCCATTCATAAAGGCAATATCTCCACCAATATTGACTTGGTAAAAATCATCGGCAATCTTCGTCCCAAACAATGCGGAGTCGGGGATAGAAGGGACCCAATACCCGTCCATAGCTGGTTCGCGATAAGGATTGATGCAAATTATCTTCGTTCCCTTCCGTTTTGCAGCATACATATATTTCGTTGAAACTGGTTGATTGTTAGCCGCAACCGACCCCCAAAAAATTAGGACATCCGTACCAATCCAATCTTGATAATTACAGCTGGATGCACCAATTCCTAACGAACGCTTTAATGCTGTTTTACTCGGTGAGTGACAAATTCTCGAAGCGTTATCAATATTATTCGTACCGAGAAAACGTGCCATTTTTCCAGCTGTATAGTACACTTCATTGGTAATTCCTCTTGACGTTAAGAAAAAAGCGAGCTGTTTAGGGTCAATTTCTTTAATTTTCCCGGCAATCCGATTCAATGCCTCATCCCATGTAATTCGGGTGAACTTTTTCTCTCCTTTTTTTCTTGAAAGAGGGTAAGGGATTCGTCCTAGCTTTCTTAGCTCCGCACTAGAAAACTTTTGCAACTCTTCTATTTCACTATGAATCACTGACTCTTCCATGGCAGGCATAGTGTTTAGACGAAGAACATTTAATCGGGTTGTACAAAGATGCGGTCCGGTTAATGTTTGGTCACGTAGACCTGCGACACCTAATGCACAACCGTCACAAACGCCTTGGGTTAGAATCCTTGATGCATAGGGGAGGTTATCCCGGTTTTCCCAAAAGACTTTCATTGTATCACGAATATGCTTTGGCTTAATTTTCCCTAGTCCAAAAGGAATCGGGCTCACCCAAAGTTTTGGATTAGGTGTTTTCGGTAACTTTATCGGTCCTTGATGCTTAGTTTTTCCCATCTTTTCCACCTTTCTTTATATTAAATATGTGAAGCGGTATTAGATGATTGACGGATTTTGTTTTCTTTTAATTTTTTTATGTCTATACGAATGACTAAAGAAATAATGAAGGCGAGTACGAATAATCCCGAGAAAAAGGTGAGGCTATTGGCATAGCTGCCAGTAACATCTTTAATCCATGCTGCAAATAAAGGTCCTGCCAGGCCGGCTGCGGCCCAGGCGGTTAAAATGTAGCCGTGGATTGCACCGAGTTGTTTTGTGCCAAATAAATCTCCAATAAAGGCAGGAATTGTAGAAAATCCACCACCATAACATGTATAAACAATGGCTAACATGATTTGGAACAGGATAGATATCGTTGTATGTGGTAATAGGGCAAAAAGAATAATTTGTAAAATAAAGAAGGTTGTATACGTATTTGCACGACCAAAGTAATCGGAAATAGATGCCCAACCTAAGCGACCGAAGCCATTGAACAAACCAAGAATCCCTACAAGTGCAGCAGCTTCTGTTGTGTTTAGTCCAATACTTTCTTGAGCTAACGGTTTTGCTGCCGATAATATGGCAATCCCGCAAGTCGTGTTAATGAACAACATAATCCATAAATAATAAAATCTTGTCGTTTTAATTGATTCATTTGCTGTTAATTGTGATAAATCTGTAACGACTTTCTTCTGTGCATTTTCCTTAAATCCTTTTGGTTTCCAATCTTCAGCAGGTTTTTCAAGATAAAGGGAAGATAAAGTCATAATGATGAAATAGGCAATACCTAAAATGAAAAAAGCATTAGCAATACCGAATGATTTTATAAGGGCATCCATAATAGGGCTGCTGATCGCTGCAGCGAATCCAAACCCCATAATCGCAAGCCCTGTAGCAAGGCCGCGTCGATCAGGGAACCATTTTACTAATGTGGAAACGGGTGTAATATATCCAACCCCTAAACCTATTCCGCCTAATACTCCGTAGAAAAGGTAAATTAGAGGTAAGGAACCTGCATGAACGGCAAATCCTGAACCGAATACACCAATTCCAAAAAAGATGGATGCAAGCAATCCGGCTTTTCTAGGCCCATGTTTTTCAACAAAATGCCCTAAAAATGCTGCTGAAAGTCCTAAAAAGAGAATGGCAACGCTAAACGTCATTTGCACCTGACTAGCTGACCATCCAAATTCATTCATGAGCGGGTTAGTAAAATTACTCCATGCATACACGGAGCCAATACAAATATGAATTCCAACTCCAGATAAGGCAATAAGCCACCTGTTTTTTGTTTTTTTCATGAAACCCCTCCAGTTTTCTTTTATAAATAGCCATGTTCTATATGTATTCTTAGAACATCTATCTATGAAGAAAATATGAACAATGATATAATCAGAGTCTTTCAAATGAAGGTGTTGCTCTTTTACTTTTATACTATCATGGAAACGTTTTCAAATGGTGAATTATTTTAATACTTTGATAAAAATAGAAACCACTAGCAGCTATCGATCTAGTGATTTTTACTTTTTATAAGACCATAAAATATACGATTTATCTTTCTCCTCTACAACATACACATCCTGATGAATCGTAAACACGCCAAACTCACTTTTAAATGTTTGTGTAATCGGTACCTGATACGTGTTTTTAAACTTTGGACTTTCTTTCGAAAAGGTCCAGCTCTTAAGATGCTGGGCTTTTCCGACAGTATAGGAGAAAGTTTTTACACCAAAATCCTGCATGAAAACATGGGCACGTCTTTGGATATAATCTTCCTGCGAAAACTTTTTCTTCATCAATGGATGAAAAAGAGTCCAAGAGCCACCGAAATTACCGGCTTTCTCGTATTGATAAAAATCTTCTACTAAACTTGTTGCCCGGTCTTTTGATGATTGCGAAAAGATGACATATAATAATAGACACAGCAAAATAATAATAAGGGTGAAAACAATGATTTTTAAAGCGGGTTTACGTTTTCTTCTCATACTCTCATCACCTACTAAATTAGTATGTGGATAATGAAAGAATTATGACGGGCCGTCCCAATCGGTAAAAAATGAAACTTAAATAAAATGAAAAACGTCTAATAAATAGCCCTTCGAAATAGATTTACTAAGACAACCTTCAAAACATGGAAGGGCTATTTAAGACTTAAAGGAGCAGAATAAAATGTTAAAACGAATAAGTAAACTAGTTCTTATTGCGGTTTTTATGTTAGGAATAGGCATGAATAGTGTGGCAAAGGCATCTAGTAATGATAACAGTGACAGCATTAATGAAAAATTCGGCTTGCCGATTGTTGTCTACGGCGAAAAACTATCTGCCGACCAAAAGCAAAAAGTAAAAGAGCTACTAAATGTAACAAATAGCAGCCAAGTAAAAGAAATTACAGTAACAGCAGCAGACCTTGTTAAATATATCAATGGAGATCCAAATTCTAATTTATATTCATCAGCTAAAATTACAAGAAAAGAAAAAGGGGAAGGTCTCGCCATATCCATTGTTACTCCCGACAATATTACAGAGGTTACTGACCAAATGTATGCAAATGCACTTCTTACAGCGGGAGTAGAGGATGCGGATGTGGAAGTAGCTTCCCCCTTAAAGGTTAGCGGACATTCAGCGCTTGTAGGTATTTACAAAGCGTATGATAAAGGCGGCGGTGATCTTAACAAAGATCGAATGGAAGTAGCGAACGAAGAGCTTGGTTTAGCAACAGATTTAGCGAAAAAAAAGGGAATGGATCAAGATAAGGTCACACAGCTATTAACAGAAATTAAAGAAGAAATAGCGAAGCAAAATCCTGCTACAAAGGAAGATATCGAAAAAATCATTGACGATAAGCTCAAATCATTAAACATTCAATTAAGTCCAGAAGATCGTCAGCTTCTTGTAAAGCTTTTTGATAAAATGCGAAATCTTGATATTAATTTTGATAATGTGAAAAGTCAACTCGGAGATATCGCAAATGATATTAAAAAGAAACTAGAGGATGTAACAGGTGACAAAGGATTTTGGCAAGGAGTAGCAGATTTCTTTAAAAAGATTTTTCAAGCAATCGCAGATTTTTTTGGAAGTCTATTTTAATAATAGATAGTAATCTATAAAAAAGATTGGTCATAATTAAGTTGGCCAATCTTTTTTTGTGAACAATTATACCAATAGTTGTAAAAATAATAAGCAGATGTTACTAGTGTTTTTTGTGATACATCTAAATATTCGGTTTATATTCAATTTTCAACAAATTTTGAATAAATTATTGACAGATAATTTAAATTTACTGTATATTTTGATATATCATAGGATAAAAAAAATCAAAATTTTTATCCGAAGTATGGGTCGCGTGTCCAAAGTACTATCAATTTTGAATTGATAGTTGAATGTTTCGTCTGCCGAAAAGCTTTTTGAGAAAAATTTTTCTCACTTCGGAATATAGATGGGATTATTCTAATAGTTTTATTATTAGGCATGTCGACTCATATCCTATTGGAAAGTCAAAACTGACTTTCCTAAACAAAAAGAAATAGGGGGGAAAGAGCTTGAAGAAAAAGTCTTTTTATTCATTTTTTGCGGTTTTTCTAGCAGCAATGTTAATGCTAGCCGGCTGTTTCGGAGGGAAGGAAGAAACAGCAAAGCCGGCAGATGGTGACAGTGGCAAAAAAACTGAAGAAACCAAAGGACCAAAAGTATTAAAGCTGAATAACACGGAAGAACCTGGTGCCCTTCATCCAGGTCTTGCGCAAGGAACACATGACTCATGGATCCTTGAAGGAACATTTGAAGGTTTAACAAAGAAAACACCTGAAGGGAAAATTGTAGAAGGTATGGCGGAAAAATGGGAAACAAGTGAAGACGGCTTAACATGGACATTCCATTTACGAGATGGAATTAAATGGTCTAACGGTGACCCAGTTACTGCTGAAGATTTCGAATATGCATGGAAATTCGTGTTGAATCCTAAAAATGCTTCAACATATGCTTATCAACTTTATTACCTTAAGGGTGGTACAGAGTTTAACAGTTTCAAACTTACAAAATCAAAAGATTCTAAGAAATTGGCAGAACAAGATAAAAAGCTAAAAGAATTAGAAGATAAAGTAGGCGTTAAAGCCAAAGATGAAAAAACACTAGAAGTTACACTTGCATCATCTACACCATACTTCCTTGATTTAACATCATTCTACACTTACTATCCAATCAGTAAAAAAGTACAAGAAGCAACTCCAAAATGGTATACAGAAGCATCAACATTTGTATCTAATGGTCCTTTCAAGCTTACAGAATGGAAGCATAAAGAAAGCTTGAAAATCGAAAAGAATGAAAACTACTATGACAAAGATAACATTAAGCTAGATGCGGTTACATTTGCAGTAATTGACCAAGAAACTACTGCCTATCAAATGTACCAAAACGGTGAGTTGGACATGGTTTATCCAATCCCACAAGATGTATTACCTACGTTAAAAGATAATAAGGAGTTCCATAACGGACCTGATTTATCAACATATTACTTCAATTTAAACAACAAAGTTAAACCATTTAATAATGCTAAAGTAAGAAAAGCACTAGCAATGGCTATCGATCGTAAAACAATTGTTGAAAATGTTGCACAAGGTGGACAACAACCAGCTTACTCTATTGTACCTCCAGGAATCCCTGAAGGGGACAATGGAGATTATCAAGAAAACGGCGGCGATCTATTCAGTGAAAATGTAGATGAGGCTAAAAAGCTTCTTACAGAAGGGCTTAAAGAAGAAGGCTTAAGCAAAATGCCGAAGTTCTCTATCGTTTACAATACAAATGAAGCGCATAAAAAGATTGCTGAGGCCATTCAAGAAATGTGGAGAAAAAATCTAGATATTAACGTTACACTTGAAAACGTTGAATTCCAAGTAAAAATTGATCGTGAGCATGCGGGAGATTATCAAATTTCACGTGCTGGTTGGATCGGAGACTACGTAGATCCAATGACATTCATGGATCTTTGGGTATCAGATGGACCTTACAACGATGCAAAATGGAGCAATAAAGAATACGATCAATATATTAAAGTAGCAAAAGAATCCATGGATACTGCAACACGTATGGATGCAATGCATAAAGCAGAAAAAATCCTAATGGATGAAATGCCTGTATTACCAATCTATTTCTACACAAAACCATATGTATTAAAAGAAAATGTTACAGGCTTCTTTACACCAATTAACAGATACCCTCAATACATCTATGCAGATATTGAGAATTAAAAAACACAATTAAAGCAGTCGGTATGTCTTACGGACATACCCTGCTTTTTCTTAAGAGAGGGTGATTTTTAATGCTAAGATATTCCTTAAACCGTCTGTTTTGGGCAATTATCACAATTTGGGCAGTTATTACGATTACCTTTATCGTTATGCATAGCATTCCAGGAAACCCATTTGCCAGAGAAGGCGCCATGCCGAAGGCGGTATATGATAATCTTCAAGCTTACTATAACTTGGACAAGCCTAAAGTTGTTCAATACTTCTTATATTTGAAAGGTCTTTTGCATTTCGACTTTGGACCTTCATTAAAATCTCAATCAATTACAGTAAATGATTATATTCGAACAGGATTCCCAATTTCTTTACATCTAGGCCTACAAGCCATGGCGATTGCTATTCCATTTGGTCTAATCTTTGGAGTTGTAGCGTCTTTATTCAAAAATCGTTGGCCAGATTATGTATCTATGATTCTAGCGATTATTGGAATTTCTGTACCAAGCTTTATTTTAGCAACTGTCCTCATTAATTATTTTGCAGTAGAGTGGAAACTATTCCCAGTTGCTACGTGGAAATCCTGGGCACACACCGTATTACCTTCTATTTCACTAGCCTTATCACCAATGGCATTTATTGCACGATTAATGCGTTCAAGTATGCTTGAGGTTATGGGACAGGACTATATTTTGACCGCAAAAGCAAAAGGTTTAGGAAAAAGCATGGTGATTATCAAGCATGCAATACGGAATGCGATTCTACCGGTTGTGACCGTACTTGGTATCCTTATAGCGAACGTTGTAACTGGAAGTTTCATTGTAGAGAGTATCTTTGGAATTCCAGGTATGGGTGAAATGTTTGTTAAAGGTATTTTCAATCGTGACTATCCTGTCATCCTTGGGTCAACTGTATTTTATAGCGTAATCCTAATTTTGCTCATTTTCATCGTGGATATAGCTTATACATGGATCGATCCAAGAATTAAAGTGTCGGGGGAGAGTAAATAATGGCAAACGATTTAAAATTCACAGAAGAGTTGTTCTTACCAGCAGAGGATAATTTTAAAGAAGCCGAAAAAATTTCTCGTCCAACGGTTTCATATTGGGCAAATGTTTGGAGACGATTGAAAGCAAATAAATTGGCCTTAGTAGGATTAATTATTATCATTCTCCTAGTCATTATGGCTATTATCGGTCCACATTTGAATGGTTATAAATATTATGAGCAAGATTTCACAAGCAAAAATTTAAAGCCGAATGCTGAGCATTGGTTCGGTACAGATTCTTCAGGAAGGGACATGTTTACGCGAGCGTGGTCAGGAGCAAGAATCTCATTATTTATTGGGCTTGCTGCAGCAGTCATTGATTTTATCATTGGTGTTTTGTATGGAGGTATTTCCGCTTTAAGAGGTGGGAGAACAGATAACGCAATGATGCGTATTGCTGAAGTTTTGTATGCGATTCCATATTTACTAATGGTCATTTTAATTATGGTTGTCTTTCCAGAACAAGGAAGAGGAATGTTCTCGATCATCATTGCAATGACGATTACTGGATGGATTCCAATGGCAAGGCTTGTGCGAGGACAAGTTTTACAGTTAAAACAATATGAATACGTACATGCCTCAGAGGTAGCAGGCGGCAAAACATCTTGGATTTTAAGAAAGCATATGATTCCTAATACAATGGGACCAATTCTTGTAAATATTACACTTACCGTTCCGACAGCCATTTTCGGTGAGGCAACATTAAGTTTCCTAGGATTAGGGATTCCGGCACCACAAGCGAGCTGGGGGACAATGGCAAATGATGCACTTCAAAGCATCTTAGTCGGAAACTTCTATCAACTATTAATTCCGGCAGCATTAATTTCCTTAACCATGTTTGCCTTTAATGTCTTCGGTGATGGTTTAAGAGATGCGCTTGATCCGAGATAAGTAGGGTCAAATATGAGAAAAGGAGGAACACACCATGGGTAATTTACTAGAAGTTAAAGACTTACATGTTTCCTTTGGGACCTATGCGGGTGAAGTCCAGGCGGTTCGAGGAGTTAGTTTTGAAGTGAAGCAAGGGGAAGCAATTGCAATCGTTGGGGAATCGGGCTGTGGAAAAAGTGTCACAGCTAAATCGATTATGAAACTATTGTCTACCCCGCCGGCTAAATATAAAAGCGGTTCAATCTTATTCAATGGACAAGATCTAATTCCTAAAAACGAAAGGGAGATGCAAAGGATTCGTGGAAATGATATTAGTATGATTTTCCAAGACCCGATGACATCTTTAAACCCTACGAGTAAGGTAGGAAGCCAAATCATGGAAGCTGTCCTGCAGCATAATAAGGTTTCCCGGAAAGAAGCATGGACAGTTGCGAAAGAAATGCTCGAATTGGTAGGAATTCCTCAACCGGAAAAAAGATTGGATCAGTATCCACATGAATTTTCGGGTGGGATGAGACAAAGAGCGATGATAGCGATGGCACTTGCTTGTCGTCCGAAATTATTAATTGCTGATGAACCTACCACTGCACTGGATGTTACGATCCAAGCACAGATACTAGAGCTTATGAAGGGCCTGCAACAAAAAACGGAAACTTCTATTATATTAATCACACATGATTTAGGTGTTGTTGCGGAAATGTGTGATCGGGTGATTGTTATGTATGCGGGAAAAGTAGTGGAGACAGGGACAGTTGAGGAAATCTTTGAAAAGCCACAACATCCTTATACAAAAGGACTTTTAAAATCAGTTCCAAGATTGGATATGAACAAAAACGAGCCACTTGCACCAATAATTGGTACACCGCCGGATTTATTAGAGCCGCCGAAAGGATGCTCCTTTTATGCGAGATGTGAGTCTGCTATGAGAATATGTAAAGACTATTCCCCGGAGCTAGAAGAGGTGGCAAAAGGTCAAACTGCTGCATGCTGGCTCCACCATCCGCTTGTCTCCATGAAAAAGGCTAGTGGTAAATAGTGAGGAGGAGATTTAGATGAATTCGAAAACAATTGAGACAAATGATGCGAACAAGACGAGCACTCTTACTCCTCTTATCGAAGTGAAAAACTTAAAGAAGTACTTCGGTTCCGGTGATCAGGCGTTGAAAGCAGTAGATGGAATTAACCTAGATATCTACCCTGGAGAAACGGTTGGACTAGTTGGAGAAAGTGGCTGTGGGAAGTCAACGGCAGGTCGAACGATTATTCGTTTATATGATGCAACGGAAGGCGAAGTGCTGTTTAACGGTAAAAATATTTATAAGAATAGTAGTAGTGAAATGGCTAAAGTACGCAGAGAAATACAATTGATCTTCCAAGATCCGTATGCTTCCTTAAATCCACGAATGACCGTTGAAGAGATTATCGGTGAGCCCATCGCCATTCATGGATTGTTACATGGAAAAAAGAAACGTGAACGTGTATTAGAATTATTAAAACTAGTAGGGTTGGATCCCGAACATATTCATCGATTTCCACATGAGTTTAGTGGTGGACAACGTCAGCGGATTGGAATAGCCCGAGCATTGGCATTAAATCCGAAATTCATCGTCTGTGATGAACCGATATCTGCTCTGGATGTTTCGATTCAAGCGCAGGTTGTTAATTTACTGAAAGATTTACAGAAAGAGATGGGGCTGACGTACTTATTTATCGCTCATGACCTATCGATGGTTAAATATATTTCTGATCGAATCCTTGTAATGTATTTAGGGAATATGATGGAGCTTTCGGAAAGTGAAGAATTATATAATGAGCCCCTACATCCTTATACACAAGCACTGTTATCAGCGGTACCGATTCCGAACCCTAAATTAAAAAGAGAACGAATTGTTTTACAAGGGGATGTACCAAGTCCAATTAACCCGCCGAGCGGCTGTGTCTTTAGAACACGCTGCATGCATGCCATGGACATCTGCGCACAAAAGAAACCAGAATGGCATGAAGCAAAACCAGGACATTTTGTAAGTTGTCATTTGTATAATAAAAATATATAAGAACAAAAAAACTGAGATGCAAACTGTCTCAGTTTTTTTGTTTAGGCACTTTTTTTGAAAGATGGGTTGCTTTGCTTTAAACACAAAATAAAATTGAAAATGCTGAGTGGATTGGAGCGGAAAGAAACGGGCCATTGTTTATTCCCAAGACTACAAACTTTAATTAAATATTATCATATACAATTGCATAGCCGAGAGCCCAAGCATCATAACAATTGTTAACATACTTCTTAGTCCGGACTTCCAATCTTTCACCGAGAATAAACCAATTACACCGAGATAGAGAATAATAACAGATAATGCTAATGTAATATATAATGGTTGAGTAATGGTAAACTGAATGGAATGAAGAAAATTTGTGATGTATGCAATCATGAACAGAAGTGTACAACCTATACATAATAAAAAGGAATATAAATTTAAACGAACACTCATGTAAGACACCTTCCTTTAGTTGTTTTTGTCGATTTTGTGTCTAAAATATGTATATTTAATGAATATTCGCTATGTTCATTTAAAATCCTTCTTTTTTAAAAACTTTTAAGTCCTTTTATGTATTTTTATTAGGAATAAGAAAAATTCCCTTTTTTAAGGTAGAATAAGATAGGTGAAAAAACTACTTTGGAGGAGTAGGCATGTGCGGTCGATTTAATTTGTATTCCAGTATCGAAGATTTATTGGAGCGGTTCGATCTTATAAATTGGGAAATGATTGAACTTTCCCCAAGATATAATATTGCACCGAGTCAAGAAGTATTGGCAATCGTTGAAGGAGAAAGTGGGCATCGTGGTGGCTTCCTGCGTTGGGGGTTAGTTCCTGCATGGGCAAATGATCCGAAGATTGGTTATAAAATGATTAATGCCAGAGCTGAAACGATCGATGAAAAGCCAAGCTTCAAAAGTTTGTTAGCGAGGAGACGTTGCCTAATCATCGCCGATGGTTTTTATGAATGGAAGAAGGAAGGAAATAGAAAAACACCATACCACATTTATTTAAAAGATAGACAACCCTTTGCATTCGCTGGTCTTTGGGATCGTTGGAATCAAGATGGAGAAATGATTCAATCATGTACGATTATTACAACAGAGGCCAATGAACTAATGAAGGATATTCACGACAGAATGCCGGTCATCTTAACGAAGGAATCTCAAAAAGTCTGGCTGGACCGGTCCCTTCAAGATGAAAAACAACTCAAATCCCTTTTAGTACCGTTTGCTCCAACATTAATGGAGGCCAACACCATATCAGAACTAGTAAATAGTCCAAAGAATGATGGGGCGAAAATACTAAATTCACTATAAGAAAAGGTTGATAGAATGAAAAAACAAACAATTTGGTGGGTATTAGCCATCATCATGTGTATCATAATTTATAATTTTACGGCTGCACCGGAATCTACTGGCTCCAACACCTTGAAGATAATTGAAAGAATAACGGGATTAAAAGGTGAAGCAGCAGGCGTATTGAATTTTATTATTCGAAAGCTTGCCCATATTAGTGTATTTGGATTATTGGGGATCTTTTTATATAATGCCTTTCGCAAAAATAAGATATTCTTTGCATGGTTTTTGACGACGCTTTATGCAGCAAGCGATGAGTACCATCAATCACTTGTTCCAAATCGTACGGCTTCCGTCTGTGATGTATTATTGGATTCTGGTGGGGCATTACTAGCCATGCTAATTATTCGGGCAATTTTTAAAGGAAAACAAAAGGAGTAGTTCATGACGAATCTACTCCAAAAGTGATTATGGATTGTTACTCGGGTCAGTTACAATTGTGTTATTATCATCTGTTCCGCCATTTTTAGGGTTATCCGTCTGCTGACTTTTTTCATCGCTATTTTGTGTGCCATCCGTTGGGGGATCCTCGTCTTGTTGTGAATCCTCTTTTGGCTGATCGGCGGCATCATCCTTTTGAGAATTATCCTCATTTTTTTCCTTGGGTTCTTCCTTTTTGCTGTTATCTTCTGTTTTTGTTTCATCCTTTTGTGTATCTTTGTTCGGATCATTTGTTTCTTCACCTTCCGGATCTTTCTTTCCATTTAGAAGATCATCCATCGTAATTGGAAAGGTGTGCTGATCCGGATTTTCTTTAAGAAGTGCTGTTAATTTTTCATTCAACAGTTTTAAATGTTCTTCACTGTCTGAAGTTGTTTGGAAGTTATTTTGGGCAAATCGTACATCCAAATTTGGTAAAGAAGCAAGATCTGCTGTTTGCTTATGTGCGACAAGTCGGATATTTTTGAGGCCAACTTCACCAACACGGGGAATATAAATTTCATCAAATGTCAGCTTCGTCACGTCTGCACACATTTTACTTAACTCATCAGGTCCATTTGATGTCATTTGCATAGTAATACCGGCGTTTATCTTTGTTAATCTCATCCCGTAAATCGTCGATTTCTCAAAGCAAAGGCGTAGCATGACTTTTTTCGGAGAATGGGATGTCTCACCGGTGACAATACTAGGCAAGCTTATGATACCTTCAACACGGTCCGCCTCAATGATAAAACCCTCTGAAGATGTCGATTCAGCAATAGATGGATGTATCCAAGTTGCATTAAAAACGATATAAAGGATAAGTATAAAAGGGAGTGTTCTCTTTAACATAGCTATCACCAAATTTCAAATGATTCATTTACTTGCCGCAATTTCTTGAATTGTTTGATCCTCTTCTATTTGTTCTTTATTTGTTGAAACCGGTACAATTCTCCAGGCGATAGATAAGGAACCGCCAATAATTCCTAGAATCGTCCCGATGAAAAAACCGCCTAATGCTCCCATAATAGATAAAACAGATAAAAAAATGGTTAAAATTCCAAATACGATATGAAATTTCGGAAAAATGAAGCCTAAAATCCCTAAAAGGACAACTAAGCCTCCGAAAATTATTCCAATTACTACTAAATTACCAGGGGCAAATGCGATTTGAATTAACTGTAAAGGTACATATAAAATAATGAGTCCAGAAAGGAGCGACAAAGTCGCCCCCCAAAATGGTCGGCTCATTCTCCAATTTTTAAAACGTTGTCTAATCGTTTGTTTCATTCACTTTCAACTCCTAATCAGAGCCAATGATTATTTGCCTTTTTTTATAAACTCAACTTTCAATCCAGGCAGTTTTGCTACTTGTTGGAAAAGATAATGTGTCTCAAGACTGCCGTCCTTAATAGTGACTGTTGTTGCCCCTTGAGTAAAAGCTTTGCTGGCAGCTTCCGGGTCACTTGCTTCAACATAATTCTCGCTAATATTCATATCTGTAAATTGAGCATTTCCTTGAACAAGCGCTGCTTTTTGGATAAGACCAGTTAATTCAACAGGAACACTACCGTTACCAGCAGTAATCATAACCGTGTAATCACCGAGAAGTGGGAGTGAGACTTCTTTTGAAATTTTTAAACCTTTAATGGTGACTTCTTTGATATCATTTACAAATACTGGTTTCACATGATCGGCACCTTTGCTTGGATCACCGTATAGGGATCCATACAATTTAAATCCTTTCCCTTGCATCTCATCAAACGATACATTGAACTTTCCGATACCACCCATCGGCATTGCATAGGCAACACCTGTTGCTCCAAACACTGTTAGTAGTGTCCCAAGAAATAAAAAACCCGCTAATAGTGCAATTAAGAAATGCTTTTTTGATGTTTTCCCCTGTAAGACCATTGCCTCATTCATTTAGATCTTCACCCCTTCTTCGTGTTTAACGTATTAACTGGATAATCAGGTCTCTGTTTTGGTAAACACCCCCTTTGCAAGCGGTTTCACACCTTTTTTCTTAAATTTTATTCAAAAAAGTGTGAATACTGAATTCCTATATATGTAGGAAAATCAATTTTTCATTCCCTACAAATGTCGTGTTCCAGTTAATGACAATTTTCGAGAAGTTATGTCAAATTTAATCTAATTTTCGTGTAAGAAAAAGGACTTAAGTAAGGAACGTTATGATACTATAAAATATAGACGGAATGTTCAAAAAATATATCGATGCAGGAAAGTAAGGGGAGAGAATGGTGAATCTCACACTAAATAATCATATGAAACTAGTGTTGAAGAATGGCGTTGAACTTTTATGTGATCATCAAGACCAAATTATTAAAGAATGGGCAGGCATTTTGGAATACATGAAAATTCATCATAAAAAATCTGCGCACGCATTTGAGTTCGCTTTTTCATTCTTTTCTCAATTCCTAAAAATGAGTGAACAAAATATCGACCATTTAATTAGTGATATACGGACCGAGTGGTTTCAACAATTTCATAGACCGCCAGAACCAAATTTATTAATTTTTATTTTGTCACTATTAGAAAATGCTGTACATAAAGTAATTAAATTAAATACGACCCGTTCATTTCATTTGCATCCTTCTGTCCAGTTTTTGTTTTCAAAAATTTGCGAAGAAATGCTTGCATCTACAAAACATGACAAGTTTCATATCGATTCACTATGTGAACAGATGGTTCGATCAGAGCAATTAGATATTGAATGGATAGCTAGAGTGGAGCATGTGGAAAATGGGTATCAATTAAAAAAAATTACAGGTTTATCAATGAAAACAAAATTCCAAGTAATAGCATCATCATGGTTCCAAATCACTGAAGAAATATTGCAAAAAACAGGAGGGAAAAAGGGAAGAAGCGATGTTTTTCCTATCCCTTGGAAAAATGAAACTTTGCTCTTTTGTATCAATAATCATGATGGATCGTCTATCGTTCCGTTTTTGACATATGCAATGCATGTGCTGCAAATTGAAGAAGAAAACTATCAAATACATTGGAAAGATGCGGTTATTTTATTTAATGAATGGATAATGCGTTCGAAAAATTTGGATGAGGCAATTAAAAATATTGCCTACGGATATGCACATTATTTGCCATTTGAGAGATGTGCAATTTTTCGCTATTCAAACATCGAAGAAAAAGGACAGGGACTCTTCGGCTATCATTTTAATGATGAAGAAATTCGGAGTATTAAAGAAAATATTGATAATTTTCCTTCATTATATAAAAGTTTAGCACGATTAAATCCTGCAAATGAAGCATTAAAGAATTTTCAGCCCATGTATTTTTCACATGCATCGGAGGAATTTCCTTATCGCTATGTTCAAACGTTCCAACTAGAATCCGTGGTTGTTGCACCGATTTATGTCCCCGCTGATGGTAAGCTTATTGGTGCTGCTTTTTTAGATAGAGGCCCAGGAAAGTTTTTTGATGTTGACAGCAATACATTTGCGGCATTATTAAAATTTGGTCAAGGTGCAGGAGAACTTTTATCAAAATTTACTGAACCTGAACATTGGCCATCAAAAGATCCATTGCTATCTTCAAGGGAAATTAGTGTGTTGGAATTACTTGCGGAAGGAGCCTCCACAACGGAAGCCGCGGAGGCACTTCATTTAAGTGAATATACGGTACGTGATTATGTATCAAATATTATGAAGCGATTAAATGCTAGAAATAGAACGGAAGCTGCTGTTAAGGCAATTCGATTAGGAATTATAAAGTAGAAGTTAAAAACTCATCAATTTTGGTGAGTTTTTTTGTGCAGGGGTGCCTTATTTTCCCTTTCATTTATATATATAAGGTGAAAGGAGGTGAGGCACATGGCAGATATCCTTTTAAAGGGTTCAAGTTTAAGACTTGTATTTAATAACGGTGTAGATGATAATGGCAAGCCGGTGTTTAAAACAAAAACATTCAATAATATCCGTCTGGAGGCAACGCCGGAGGAAATGTTGAAGGTCGCACAAGCAATTGACTCATTATCTCAAAAAGACTTATTTAATGTAGAGCGAAACGATAGCTCTGATGTAAAGGCGTAAGTTATTTTAACAGGTAAGAAAGTATAAATTTTGCAGAATTAATCTTTCTAATAAATATCTGCTTTGTCTAGCTCCAGCGCCTATCGACTAGAAAACTTCAGAACTTTTCCCTACGATAAGTCAAAGTCCCTTCAGTTTTTACGTCGATGAGCAAGGCGCTTGCGCTTTTCTTATAATTCATTGCTAAGGAGGTGAAAAGATGAAAACATTGGAGCTTCAATTTACTACATCCGAAAATAAAACAGCTCGAATTTCCATCGAGGAGCCAATCGAACCGGTGGATACGAACAAAGTAAAAGCAGCGATGGAAGAAATTATTGCATCAAACGTGTTCATTAGTTCAACTGGCTCCGCCTATACCGAAATAAAAGGTGTAAGGCTGATCGAAAATAATGTAACAGAGTATAATCTATAACAATCTTTAGTTTTCATATAAGGGAAAGGCCTGAATTCCGCTAGGAAAGGCCTTTCGTGTTTCACAATTAATGTAATGGAGGAGGGAAGAAAATGGATCAGCTATTACCCTTCATTAGTGAAGTCGGCTTTCCTATTATTGTTACGCTGTACCTACTCTATCGTATTGAAACGAAATTAGATGCAGTTGTACAATCAATCGTAAGCTTGCCCGAGCGTTTGAAGAGAATAGAGTAGAGAAAAAAGCTTGAGAGGGAAAAGACAACCTTTCAAGCTTTTCTGCTATAGTTTACCGCGTTTTTGAATTAATTTTTTATTGGTATAAAGGAAAGTTTAGATTTACGAAAAAAAATGAAATTTTAAGAAGGATTTTCTTTTATTTTTATTGAATATTATAAATGTTAATAAAATTTAAAAGACTGGAGTGCTTATGATGACTTACATACTAGTGAAAAACGGAACGCTTATCGATGGAAAAGGCGGGCAACCCATTCAAAATGCTGCAGTACTGATTAAAGACAATAAAATTGTCCAAGTAGGAAAACTTGAAGATATTAATCTTCCTACTGAAGAAGTAGATGTAGTTGATGCGGAAAATGGATACATTCTTCCGGGCTTAATTGATACACATGTCCATTTAATGATGGAATTTACCGATATAAGAAAATCTTTAGCTACACCATTTGCATATAAGTTTTATCAAGCAATTGGATATATGAAAAAGACCATTGATGCAGGGATAACTACTGTTCGTGATGCGGGATTCACAGATCTAGGGGTGAAACAGGCAGTGGAGGACGGACTTGTACTTGGACCACGTATGCAAGTAAGTATTAATCCACTAACGATTACCGGTGGTCATGGGGATAACTGGACACGCTCGGGAATTGATACAACTAGTCTTTCCTACCCTGGAATGCCAAGCGGATTTTGTGATGGTCCTGAACAAGTACGTCAAAAAGTAAGAGAAATGTTGCGAGCGGGTGCTGATATCATAAAGGTTCATGCAACAGGTGGAGTAATGAGCCCAACAGATCATCCGGAGTTTACACAATTTTCGCAAGAGGAACTAAGGATTATCGTTGAAGAGGCAAGATTCCGTCGTGGCATTAAAGTAATGGCTCATGCACAAGGTGCAGAAGGAATCAAAAATGCTGTCCGCGCTGGAATTCATTCCATTGAGCATGGAATTTACCTAGATGATGAAGCGATTGAATTGATGTTGAAACATGGAACTTACCTAGTTCCAACTTTACTAGCACCGGTCGCGGTATTAGAGCAAGGAAAAAATAGTGACAATATGCCAGAGCATGCCATCCAAAAGTCGTTAGAAGTGGTAGATATACACCATGAAAGTGTTTCGAAGGCATTTAAAGCTGGTGTGAAAATCGCAATGGGTACTGATGCAGGGGTGATGCCGCACGGAAGTAATCTTCGTGAATTAAATCTGATGTGCAGCATTGGTATGACTCCTATGGAATCAATCGTTGCGACGACAAAAGTAGCTGCGGAATGCCTTGGCTGGGAAGATAAGCTCGGCACAGTTGAGGAAGGAAAACTAGCAGATCTCGTCATTACCAAAGTGGACCCACTTGCAAATATTTCTTCACTTGAAGATCAAACGAATATTGTTACTGTAATGAAAGATGGACAAATAGTGAAAGATTTAAGAGTGGGAACATCGAATTTAGTCACTCAGTAATATTAATATCAATTTTACTTATGAGAGGTCCTTTATTATTATAAAGGGCTTTTTCATACATGAATTATGTAAAAATATATAACGCTTATTCTACACCCTTCGTTAACTATGAAGGGTTTTTTGATCCATACAATTCGGAATTAGTTATCGATGGCTATAAGGATGGAACCAGTCAAAAAAAGAAGGGAACCGATCAAAAAGAAGAAGGGAACCAATCAAAAAAAGAAGAAGACCGATCAAATCAAGCGGAACCGATCAAAAAGAAGAAGAGACCGATCAAAAAAAGAGGGGAACCAATCAAAAAAGGAAGAAGACCGATCAAATCAAGCGGAACCGATCAAAAAGAAGAAGAGACCGATCAAAAAAAGAAAGGAACCAATCAAAAAAAGAAGAAGACCGATCAAATCAAGCAAAACCGATCAAAAAGAAGAAGACCGATCAAAAAAAGAACTACCAGTACCGTGCGCAAGTTATCTATTTTTTGAATAGCTAGATATACTTAAGTTGATGCTTTTTTTTCAATCCATAAACGATATAAAAAAGCAAAAGCATTTGCTTTTGCTGTTCTCATTATACGATTTCAAAGAAGTTCGTATCACCGTGTTGGATTTTTCCTTCTTTTAATAATTTTACACTTTGTCCTTCTTTCAAGTTTGTAAAGATAATAGGTGTGACTAAAGATGGTACTTTACCTTTGATGGCGTCAATATCAATGACAGCGATTTTCTGTCCTAAAGAAATTTTATCGCCACTGTTTACTAGGACATCAAAGCCCTCTCCTTTTAGGTTAACCGTATCAAGTCCCATATGAATTAATACCTCTAGACCATCTTCCGTTTCTAATCCAATTGCATGTTTTGTTGGGAAAACGGATGTTACTACTCCGTTGAATGGTGCAAAAACTTCACCATTTTGTGGGTCAATTCCAAAACCGTCACCCATCATTTTTTGTGAGAAAACTTGGTCAGGTACGTTATTGATCGTCATTAGTAATCCCGTTAATGGAGCGGCAAATTCAATACTATCAATATTTTTATTTGTACTTTCAGATTTCTGTGTAGCATGACTAGGTGCAGCTGTTGTCGGAACGGGTGGATGATCCATAGTGTATAACTTTTTTAACGCATTTGCGGCAAATTCAACATCAGGACCGACAATAATTTGAACACTCGATTTACTAGTCTTCATAACACCGCGTGCGCCAAATCGTTTAATCATGCTTTCATCAATTGTTGCACTATCTTTAACATCTAGTCGTAAGCGAGTTGCACAATTATCGATATTTGTTAAATTGGCTTTTCCGCCTAATCCTGCTAGGAAACCAGAAGCCATACGAGTATATTTATCATCTCCGGATACTGTTTCATCGTCTGCATCCATCTCATCTTCATCTTCACGTCCAGGCGTTTTCAAGTCACGCCATTTAATAAAGAAATAGAAGACAACGAAATATATGACTGCATAAATCACACCGACTAAAAGTAATAGAATCGGCTTTTGGGCGATTCCAAAGTTTAAGATATAATCGATTAAGCTTGCTGAGAAACTAAACGATGTATGAATGCCTAACAAATACGTAATGGCAAACGATGATGCTGTGAGTAAAGCGTGAATGGCATAGAGCAATGGTGAAATGAACATAAATGAAAATTCAATTGGTTCTGTTACACCAGTTACAAAAGATGTTAACGCCATTCCAAGTAATAATCCTGCCACTTTTTTGCGGCGATCACTTTTTGAAGCCATAATCATTGCAATACAAGCTGCAGGTAATCCAAACATCATAATTGGGAAGAAACCAGTCGTAAAGACTCCTGCTGTCTTATCTCCGTGAAGGAATCGAGTGATATCCCCATGATAAACGGCTCCAGCTGCATCTGTAAAGGTTCCAAAATCAAACCATACTAATGTATTAATAATATGATGTAAACCTAATGGAATAAGAAGACGGTTCAAGAAACCAAATACTCCGTATCCGAAAGCACCGCTACTCGTAATCCAGTGAGCCAAGGCATCAATTCCATCTTGTACATATGGCCATACGTATCCGAAAACAATACCTATAATAACGCTTACTAGAGCGGTTACAATTGGGATGAACCTTCGTCCGCCAAAGAATGCCAGCCATGTCGGCATCTTAATATCATGAAAACGGTTGTAAAGTAACCCAGCAGCAATACCGGAAATAATTCCACCGAGAACACCCATATTAACCGCTGGATTAATCGCATGCGTTGTAAAAACTAAAACCATATAACCAATGGCACCTGCGAGTGCGGCGGCCCCATTATTATCCTTTGCAAAGCCGATAGATACGCCAATGGCAAATAGTAATGCAAGATTACTAAAGACTGCCCCTGGATCATGGGCTGCATCTAGTGTCATACTACCGAAAAATGCATTTCCCGCTTCTGCAATAAATTTAATATTTAGTAAATCTGGTTGTCCAAGTCGCAGGAGCAAACCAGCCGCAGGTAACACAGCAATCGGAAGCATTAGTGATTTACCGATTTTTTGTAAAAATGAAAGCATAACGCCCCTCCTAAAATTAAGCTAATTACTATTTTAGATTAGTACAGAGTCATTAAGATGTCTATACCAATTGTTTATAATAAATTATTTTAATATAATATAAAAGGTAAATAAAATGGGAGCTACTCTTTCTTAGGCTCCCGTTTATCCATTTCTTGAATAATATCGATTAAGTCTCCAATTGCACGTTCTCGTATATAATCATGATTCTCCTCTAATTGTACCGCAACACTAATTAACATTCTTTTAATATATGTCCAGTCTTCTTTAAAGGATAGAAAATCGATATTTTCCATCTAGGATTCCTCCTTTTAATATGTAATGTAATTAACGATAATGTAACCGAAATATTGATTTACTATTCCAATAAAAAATATCGGAAGTTTAAGTATTTCGTTTGTCATAGGCTTCGGTTTTCCTATATAATAAAAGTAAATGGAGGAGTACCCAAGAGGCTGAAGGGGACGCACTCGAAATGCGTTAGGGGTTAACCGCCTGCGTGGGTTCAAATCCCACCTTCTCCGCCATGCAAATTACAATGTAATCTCAAATAACAATAAAAGTTATTAAACCTACTATTTCATTTAGTAAGGTTTATTTTTTTGCTCAAAATGAAATGACACTGTGTCATGATAGCTGTTGACAAATGACATTGTGTCATCTATTATAAAAATATACTACAGTGACACTGTGTCATATGAGTGGATTAATGATGAAGGAAAAGTCAATTTACCTAAAAAATTTAAAAAAACTCATAGCTAAACTACAGAAACAAGGAATAAATGTCACATTGTGTAAAAAACCGGTTAGAACCTAATACTTGCGACAACATGGAAAAAGGGGAAATAGAAATGGAGCTAGTCGAAACCAACAATTTAAATGGAATGGAATCCTTGAAAAGGGAAATCCTTCGCTTCATGATGGGATATAAATTTGCTTTAGATGAAGTAAATACGAAAATTGATATATTAAAGCAAGAATTTCAATTAATACATGATTATAATCCAATCGAGCATGTGAAATCACGGATAAAATCCCCAAAAAGCATCTTGAGAAAGGTGCAGAAAAAAGGGTATGATTTTTCGTTGCCTATAATTAAAGAAAAAATCCGTGATATTGCTGGGATTCGTATTACATGTTCGTTTATATCGGATATATATGAAATTAGCAATATGCTACAAAAACAAAGAGATGTAGAAGTGATTGAAGTAAAAGATTATATAAAGAATTCTAAAGAAAATGGCTATCAAAGCCTCCATTTAATTATCAAAATTCCAATCTTTATGTCGGATAGGGAAGAACATGTATATGTTGAAATTCAAATTCGAACGATTGCAATGGATTTTTGGGCAAGTTTGGAGCATAAAATTTACTATAAATATAATAAAGAGGTTCCGCAAAAAATTAAAGACGATTTAAAGGAAGCAGCAATATCTGCTACCATATTAGATAAGAAAATGGAAAGTATCCATAAGGAAATGGATCAAATTAAACAAAGCGCCAAAGAAGAGGAAGATTTGCAGGAATTATTGATAAATAATGAAAGATTCCATCTCCCATATGACTTTTTAACAGCGGATATTATGGGGAAAAGAAAAGACAATTAATGAACATGCCAAAATCGCTAGACGATGGACAATCTATTGAAAAATAAGGTAAAAAGGACAACCTTTCTGTGTGAAAAGGTTGTCCTTTCGTATTATAAGGTTCCCATTAATACACTTGCAAGTATAACCGAAGCCACGGTTACGGTTGTAAATCCGCCTATTAATAGCGGAGTAAGGATTTGGGAAAAGATCCATTTCTCCTCTTGTTTATTTCGAGCAATGGAACGACTAATTTCCTCACAAATCATATAGTCACCTGGAAAACCGAATAATGCTGTTAAAGCGACGGGAATCCCTAAGTATTTATCCCACTTAAAGATTTTCGAACCAACAATGCCTCCAATAATAATCCCAATGGCTCCGACGAGTAAAATAAGAAGAACAGCAGGTAAGTTTTTGATAAAAATAGATAAGGTAACTGAGTTTAATGATGGCAAGAGGACAAAGATTAATCCGGCTGTGGCGATTCCAAAGGAGTTTGCCCTTTGCATCATGTTTTCTCGGAAAAATCCAGTTAGTATTCCGATAAACCCGATAGCTAATGCCCATAAACTATAGTGAATGCCTGTCCAATTTCCGAGTAAAACAGCTAATCCTCCACCAATAAATAATTGAAATAATAAAACGATTGGTGTGGCATATTTTTCGGAAACCCATGATTTAGCGGCAGGTTCTGCCTGCTCCACCGTAGCTGCAGTTTCTTTCAATACTTCTTCCGATGGCCTCTCATCACGTAATTTCAACGCATATTTTCGAAGGAAATTTGATGCAAGTGGCAACCCTATTAAGCTTTGTACAGCAAGAACGAGAGCGGGAATCACGATAATTGATGTTAGTCCAATTTCTTGAAGCTTTTCCGAGGTAATAACAAATGCAATGAGCCCTCCTGTTAATGGCCCAATTCCCGAAACTGCCGTTTGATAACCAAGAATAGGTGCAACAACTAATAAGATTAAGATAGTAGCAAAAATAATTCCAATAATGGATACGACGACAGATTTATATTGTGTTTTTAATGTTTTTAATGGAATAAGAGTCCCCATATGAACGATTAAAGGAGCAATCAATATCCCTCCTACAGCAGTTAAAGGAGTTTTTTCTAAAATGTTGTTTGGAAAAATGCCTGTCCAAAGGGCGATTAAGTAACCGAAAAAGACAACAAACAACATCGGAATTCTCGCTCGACTAGCAATTGAAATTAATTCACCGATAATGAGCAAAGCGAGTACAAACACAGTTGCAATAATAGGTTCATTTAGCATGCAAATCCTCCACTCTTTCTTGTTGTTCGTTAAGTAATATTGGTCAATTTAAAGAACGCAACACCTCTCTGTTTCTGTTAATTTTGAATTAATAAATAATTTTGAAATTAAATTTATTTTATATTCTTCAAAGAAAAAGTCAACCCTTTCGGAAATAAAAATATAAAGAAATTTCTGAAAACGTTTCCACCAATTAAGCCTTAAGTCCGATAAAAAAATAAAGCTCTGGATTGTTAATTGATTGAGAGGATTTCATTATCATTAAAGTATCGAAAGGGGAAATGAAAATGAAAAAAATCTTGATGTTTATTTTAGCAGGTGTGTTAGGCATTGTCGCTTTAACTAGTATAGGAAATATTATCGGATTAGTAATTAGTGTGGCGATTGCCTACTTTTCACTCAAGCAATTTCTTAAATCCGATTCATTTGGAGGGAAATTGTTATGGGCGATTATTGGGGTAGTTGCTATAGGAGCTACTTTTTCAAATTTACCAGCACTTGCGGGGATATTAGCTTTGTACCTTCTTTATGTAGGGTATAAAAATTGGAAAAAGGAAGAGAAGCCCACCCAATCATCGAAAGACCCGTTTACAAGCTTTGATCAACAATGGAATGACATTAAAGGAAAATTTTAATACAGAAGGAGATTATAAAAATGACAACATTATTTGAAAAAATTAAAAATACCGTATTAGCTGATATTAACGCAGTAATGGATAAGAAGGAAGAGAAAAATCCAATCGCATTATTAAATCAGTATCTTCGCGAAAGTGAAAACGAAACAAATAAAGTGGGTAAATTAATTGAAAGACAGTATATATTGAAAGAAGAATTCTACCGTGAATTACAACAAGCTGAATTTATGGAGGAAAAAAGAAAGAAACAAGCGGCAATCGCATTAGCGGCGAATGAAGAATCCCTTTATGAAACAGCGATTCATGAAGAAGCGATGTATAAAGATCAAGTCATTCGTTTAAAAGAGGCTTACACTCAAGTGACCATCCAATTAGAAGACCTTGAAAAGAGACATCGTGAAATGAAGCTGAAATTAAAGGATATGCATTTTAAACGGATGGAATTGATGGGAAAAGAAAATACGATGAAGGCGAACGCGAAAGTAAACACAGTTCTTGATCAATCAGTTGTTGGTAAATCTACCAATCGTTTCGAGGAAACAGAACGGTACATGGAGCAACTTGAAACCAAAATCAATACGGGATACGAACAAAGTATGTTCGATGCGAGAATCCAAGAGTTAGAAAAAGCAGCTGAAAAGCAAGAAATGTAAGTAAAAAGGTTGATTGACGGCATGAATGAATGTTGTTAATCAACCTTTTTTGTTAGTAGTTTTTGCAAAATTGTATAACCATCTGATTGTTTTCCGCCGATCTTGAAAGGGATAAGATTAACTAAAAATAACCATAAGTTAAATAAAGCAAAAAGCTGCCAAATATTTTGAGAGTGTATTGGTATCCACCACTGAAAAATAAACCAAACGACACCATTAAGTAATGGTCCGAAAGCGGTAATAACTATTTGCTCCAATTTTGAGAAATAAGGCTCCCGTTCACTAAATGTATGTGCCCCAAGTATATATAGAAGATAAACATTTATTGTCCATTTATAACAGTGGATGGAATAGATTTTCCTGCCGGAACCTATATTCATTTCAATTTTATCTGCCCTCATTAGTAATGAACCGAGTGCATGTCCAAACTCGTGAATGAATATGGTGATAGGAGCAGCGATAAATAAGAATAAAAATAGTAGGACCATGTTAAACTCCCTTCTTTATTTTATTTTATCATTATACAAACGGATAACTTGAAAACTATTTGTCTATTTAATAATTTATTAATTCCGACCTATTCAGTAGAAATTGAATTTAAGAATCGTTAAAATAAAGATATAGTCTTGATGAGAGAGGTGTAGTCAATGGATTTACTAGCTTTACAAACGATAGATGAACGGTTGATTGCAATTAGGGAATTCATACCCATTTTTAAAAAGCGGGCAGCAAAAAATGATCAAGAAGGACGCTTTCCATTCGAAAATATCCGTGACTTAAAGAGAATCAAATATACACAACTTACGGCACCTAAGATGTATGGCGGGGGAGAGATCCCTTTATATGATTTTGTGCGATTTCAAGAAGAAATCGCCATTGGTGATGGAGCAACTGCTTTATCGATAGGCTGGCATATGGGACTAATGATGAATTTAGCGAAAAACCGTCCATGGGAGGAAAAGCTATTTTCCTATATTTGTCGGAAAGTGAGTGAGGGAGAGTTACTTAATGTGTGTGCAACAGAGGAGCAAACGGGAAGTCCGACAAGAGGGGGTAAACCGCTCACAACCGCGGTTCAGCTTGGCGATCAATGGATAATTAATGGAAGAAAGACATTTTCAACGATGTCGCCAATGCTTGATTTTTTTGTTGTTTCTGCAACTATTGAGGAAACAAATGATGTTGCCTTCTTTTTAATCCCTCGTGACTTAGATGGCGTTTTCATTGAGGAAACATGGGACAGTGTAGCCATGCGAGCATCAGGTAGTCATGATTTAGTGTTAGATAATGTGAAAATTCCATTAAACTACTTAACTGAAAAACTTTCGAATCGTAAAAAGGCAGTAACGGGATACCTGCTTCATATTCCCGCCTGTTATTTAGGAATAGCAGAAGCGGCAAAACGTGAGGCAGTTTTTTTCGCAAAAAATTACACTCCGAATAGTTTGTCGCACCCCATTTTTGAGTTACCTGCCATCCAACAGAAGATTGGAGAAATTGAACTGCAACTTATGCAATCGCGTCATTTTCTATATTCGGTAGCGAAAATGTGGGATGAATCATCTCCAGAAATACAAAACCAAATGGCACCGGAACTCGGGGCAGTTAAATTAGCAGTGACGAATCATGCTGTGGAAATCGTTGATCTAGCGATGCGAATTGTCGGTGCAAGAAGTTTATCAGAAAAAAGTCCCCTGCAACGATATTATCGAGATGTTAGAGCGGGACTACATAATCCGCCAATGGATGATATGACCTTGTTGATGTTAGCAAAAAGGGTCTAAAAAAATACAAAACAGGGCAGTTTTCCTATGGAAGGCTGTCCATTTTTTTTATCGATTGTTCCTACTTCTAATTGGCGTTTTTAAAGGTAGCCTAAATTTTTAAAAAATGGTCATATCCCCAATCGCACGGAGTCATTTTTCCATAGTCTATAAGTGTAAAGGAAAGGGGAGGTGGTTATAAATGGGTGGAGCAGGATTTGGAACAGGATTTGCATTGCTCGTCGTCCTATTTATTTTGTTAATAATTGTTGGAGCAGCGTATCTGTACTAACAAAATTATGTTAAAGGAGTGGATCGATTGATGTTTGGTTACGGAGGCTTCGGTGGCGGTTGTGGCTGCGGCGGTTATGGAGGAGCTGGATATGGCTACGGTGGTGGATTCGGAAGAGGTGGCGGATTCGCGCTAATCGTTGTGTTATTCATCCTACTTATTATTGTTGGAGCAGCTTGGCTATAAACGTAGAGAAAATTAAGGGAAGTCGGCGAAAACGCCGATTTCCTTTTTGCTTTACACTTTTTAGCAAAGTTCAAAAAGAATTCAATAATATATCTTAAATTTCTTAAATAGGATATACTAATAGTAGTACATAGAAGGGAGAATCGTTATGGCATATTTTAAAGGCCAGAAAGAGCCTGTTCCCGAAGTCGAAACAAATGTTTGGTCCTGTACAAGTGATAGCTGCCAGGGATGGATGAGAGAAGCATTCAGTTTAGATGAAAAACCGAAATGCCCGCTTTGTCATTCAGACATGGACAAAGAAACAAGAATTCTGCCGGTTATTGAGTAAGGCTATTTTCGTAAAACATTTTGCATTTGAATGAAAGAAGTGATACTTAATTTGGATGTTAAGGGAGTTTACGAAAATATGCCCTGAAGACAAACAATATTAGGATTTATCATTCAATACGAAATAACGATAAGAAATAATCGGGTTTAGGATTATTTCTTTTTGAGAAAACAGTCCTTAATAACAATTTTTCAATTAGCATAATAGCACATACAATAACGGAAAAGAAAAACAGTCTCGTTTACAAAATGAGACTGTTTTTTTTGTGTGTTCCAGTATAGTTTTCTCAGACCTATTATAATAGACCTAGCAATTAATCGAATCTTTACGTTTTTCAGGCGTTTTGCCCTATATGTGAATGAAAAAAATGTTGATAAAGTAGTCTTAGGTATGTCACATTTCTATGATTCTAGTAGAAAAATGTGTCATATTACTAAATTCCTATGGGAGGTAACATATGAAGAAGGTAAAAAGCCTGTTTTTAAAGGTTGTCATGGCAATTCTTGTAGTAGGAACTTTGCCATCCCTGTCCGGGTTACAAGCTGTACATGCTGAGGGTCCGAATGATCCAGCACCGGAGATTAAACCTACAAATGATAATGGGAAAAAGGTATTGTTTGATAATACCCACGGTCAAACAGCTGGGGCAGCTGACTGGGTCATAGATGGGGGATTTTCTGATTTTGGAAATGCCATTGCAAAAAAAGGTTACTCTGTAAAAGAACTTCGTAAGACGACACCAATTACGTATGATGATTTGAAAACATATGATGTATTTGTGATTGGAGAAGCAAATATTCCGTATAAAAAATCTGAACAAAATGCAATGATTCAATATGTACAAGCAGGCGGAAGTATTTTCTTTATTGCTGATCACTACAATGCGGATCGTAACAAAAACCGTTGGGATGCTTCTGAGGTGTTCAATGGATATCGTCGTGGTGCCTTCGAAAATCCTGCCAAAGGAATGACGACTGAAGAAGCTAACTCACAAGCCATGCAAGGTGTAGAAAGCTCTGATTGGTTATCTGATAACTTTGGGCTTCGTTTTCGCTATAATGCGGTCGGTGATGTAAATGCAACAACAATCGTTTCTCCTAATAATACTTTCGGTATTACAAGTGGCGTTGATTCTGTTGCAGTACATGCAGGTTCCACCGTAGCTATTACAGATCCGACACGTGCAAAAGGTCTAGTTTACCTTCCATCATTATCTTCTAAAGATAAATGGAATAATGCTGTTGATCAAGGTGTATATTTTGGCGGCGGTGTGGATGAGGGCGCCTATGCAGCGATTTCAAAACTTGGAAAAGGAAAAGCTGCATTTATTGGTGATTCTTCCCCAGTTGAGGATGCTACTCCAAAATATGTACGTGAAGAAAACGGTTCAAAGAAAACAACGTATGATGGTTTTAAAGAACAAGATGATGCTGTTCTTTTAACAAATATAATTGACTGGTTAGCTGTAGATGAAGATTATACAAGTTTCGAAGGGAAAATTCCCTTAGATAAAGAATCTCCAATATTAGATATGGAAATTCCGAGTCAGTCTACAGAACCGCAGGCAGAGCCTTGGTCTCCTCCTGCCGCAGGTTATAAATGGTATGATTCTAGCACATTTGCTGCAGGATCTTATGGATCATCTAAGCCTGCTGAAGTAAATGCAGAATATTCATTTGTTCATCAAGCTGTGTTGCCAAATCAACAAGAATTCCAAATTCGTGTATCCGTTGATCATTTGGCTCCAGGACAAACTGTTTCTGGGTTAAAGGCGGGAATTTATTTAACCGGTGGAGAGCAAATTGCGAAATTCCAAAATGAGGACGGCACGTGGCCAACTTCTTATAATTATAGCTCGGAATTTTCCGTTACAGCTGATAAAACGGGCCATGCAAGTAAAGATTTAACTGTAAAAATCAATCCTGCTAAATCAGGTGCTGCTAGCTTACGATTAAAAAGTGGCAGCAAGAATATCATTACAGAAGCGGTAACGGTTGATAATGTGAATGCTGAGCCGCTTCCGGATGATAAGCCGAACTTACCAGAAAAAGTTTCAATTCAAGATGCAAGAACTGCACAGGTAGGAAAAACGGTGACGATTGAAGGTGTTGTTACTTCTAAACCGGGTGCCTTTGGGGGACAAGGGTTCTATTTACAGGATGACACTGCTGGAATTTATGTTTTCCAAAATGAAGCGGGCTATCAAGTAGGTGATGTTCTAAAAATCACAGCATCAACAGAAGTGTTTAATAATGAACTTGAGCTATCGAATCCAGTAGCGATAGAAAAAACAGGGACAAAGCCTGTACCTAAAGCCAAAATTGTGGCCGAATTAGAAGACGCAAATCAAGGACAACTTGTGCAATTAGAAAATGTCAAAATCGCAAATTTAGCGGTTGCCGGTCGTGCATTTGAATTCGATGCAACTAAGGATGGAAAGACAACGCGAATTCGTGTAGATGAGCGTACAGGTGTTACCTATGATGAGTTTTCGAAAAAATATAAGAATGGCGATGTGCTCAATATAACAGGTATTTCATCCGTTTTTAAAGATTTATATCAGCTAAAACCATTAAGTTTTGATCATTTTACAAGTGCTGATGTTACCGGGCCTGTAATTAAAGATATCGATCCATTAAGCATCTATTCGTACGAATCTTTTGAACAAACTATAGATGTAACAGACGAAGGCAGCGGTGTAGCTAATGTTACAATTACATTGGATGGAAATGAAGTGTCGAATCCAGTTAAAGTTGAACCTTTCACATTAGCACGTGGAAATCATACGATCGTTGTAAAAGCAGTCGATCAAGCGGGTAATGAAAGTGTTAAGGAATTTACGTTAGTTGTACAGATGGATTTGAATCATTTAGACGAATATCTTGATACAGGATATGAAAAAGGATTCATTACTAATAAAGGGATTTATAAAAGTCTTTCAGTCAAGGCACAGACAGCACAAAGAGCGAAATTGAAAATTGTTAGATGCACTCTTTTAAATTCTCTTGAGCTTGAGGTAAGATTGCATAGCGGCAGAAAGATCGATAAAGACTATGCAAAATCGCTTATCGATGTCATTAACTATTTAAAAAAGTAACAGTAAAAAGTCAGCCTGAAGGGCTGACTTTTTCGCGATTGAAGAGTAGGTGCAAATAATCGACAACATTTCCAGCTAAGTTTATTAATCAAACGTTTGATTAAAAATAAGCGAAAGTGCAATTCAACAGGACTTTTTAAGAATGCTCCATGAAAAACATGTCGAATCACTTTCTCTTAGTTGGTGTAACCTCTTCTGCAATTTCCTCAAGTGATTTAATTTTTCCATGAGGGTTTTGTGATTGTTTTCGAACGGTCCATTGTCGTTCTTTCTGTCCTTTTGATTGTGTCATTGTTCTTCCTCGCCTTCTTTGCCAGGTATTTTTCCATCAAACCATTTTGAGAAGCGTTCCATTTCGGGATCAGCTTTTAAAGACGTAACATGAAACGGATTATCCGCCACTTTTTTATCGACTCGAAGTCCCAATTGAGGACCGCCGAATGAGTCATTTTCAATTCCTTCATATTTGGAATCAAAATGAGGATCGGCATTGACATGAATATTCTTCTCTCTGTTCATCGGCATCACTCACTTTAGAATTTTCAAATCTATTTTGCGACTGAAATGGATTCTTTATTCTTAATTGGGGAAAAACAATGTTATAATTACTTCCATACATTTATTGAGGAAAGTAGGATATACATATGACAAGTCTTGAAGCGGGAACGGTAGTAACATTGGATGTGGATCGTGAAGCACCTTTTGGGTATTTTTTAACAAACGGGGAGGAGGATGTGCTCCTTCATGATAGTGAGGTTCCGGATGAGTTTGATCCAGATGAAGCACAGACAGTTTTTTTATTTCAGGATCATCAAGGGAGATTAGCTGCTACCATGACGATTCCGACTGTACAGATTGGAAAATATGATTGGGTTGAGGTCGTTGAAGTGAAGGAATCACTTGGTGTGTTTGTATCAATCGGGATTGTAAAAGACATTCTCGTATCGAAGGATGATCTTCCAGCACTTCATAGCCTTTGGCCGGCAATCGGTGATCGACTGTACTGCTCGTTGAAAACGGATAAAAACGGCCGCTTATTCGGGAAGTTAGCGACTGAGGATGCCATGCGGGCTATAGCTGAGAAAGCAACTAGGAAGGATTTTAATAAAAATATTACTGGCTGGGCATACCGCTTATTGAAAATTGGAACTTTCCTTTTAACAGATGAAAACTATATCGGATTTATTCATGAAACACAACGTAAACAAGAACCGCGTCTAGGACAAAAAGTGGAAGGACGGATTATTGATGTGAAAGAAGACGGCACGATCAATGTATCACTTCTTAGCCGTGGTCATGAAGCATTAGATGAAGATGCGGAAAAGGTTTTTTCCTATTTGCAAAGCCGCGGTGGAAAAATGCCTTATTGGGATAAAAGCAACCCAGAAGACATCACAGCTCGTTTCGACATGAGCAAAGCTGCTTTCAAACGTGCATTAGGCAGATTGATGAAAGAAGGAAAGATTTATCAAGAAGATGGATGGAGTTTTATAAAAGAATAATTCACCCGATGTAAAGGCAAATCATTTGATTTGTCTTTTTTAAAACAAGTGAACAAAAAATAGGAAAATGTACTTACGAAAAATTCTAACTATTTGAATTGTTATCGGTTATAGTAAATAGTATCAAACGTAAAAAGATTTACGAGAAATAAGGGAGTGTTTTGATGAATACCTATGCATCAAGAAGTGATGTGCCAGAGGGTGAAAAGTGGAAATTGGAGGATCTTTACCCTTCTATCGAAGCGTGGGAAGCAGATGTACAAGAGATCGGACATATGGCAGAAGGATTAAAGAAATACGATGGGAATATCCATAATGGCCAAACCTTATTATCCTATTTATCAAAAAACGAAAAGGTATCCTTTTTATTTAACAAAGTAGCTGCCTATGCAATGTTACAAGTAGATATTGATACACGTGATTCATTTGCCCAATCACTACAAGATCGGACAAAGCAACTAGGTGTAAAATTAAGTGCGGCAACTTCTTTTTTTATGCCATTTCTATTAAATTTAGAAGAAGCAACGTTAAAAAAGTATATCGATGAAGAAGAAGGATTAAATTATTTTGAAAGAGACTTATTTGAAGCCTATCGCTATAAAGCACATGTGTTAACAAAGGAGAAAGAAGAAGTCATTTCTCAATTAGGGGAAGCACTTTCATCACCTAGTCATACATATAGCATGATAAATAATGCCGATATCAAATTTGGAGATGTGACAAATGAAGACGGAGAAAAAGTTGAACTGACACGTGGGATGTACTCCAAACTGATTGAAAATAAGGATCGGGACAAACGTAGGGAAGCATATAAGGCTTATTACCAACCGTATGTTCAATTAAAGAATTCGATTGCGTCTACTTTAGCGGCAGCTGTGAAAAATAATGTTACGATTGCACGGATACGTAATTATCCATCCGCATTGGAAAAGGCGTTGTTTAGCGATTTTGTTCCAAAGGAAGTATACGAAAATTTAATTGCAACGACTAAAGAACATTTAGCACCTATGCATCGCTACTCTCAAATACGTAAGGAAATGCTCGGTGTAGAGGAACTTCGTCAATTTGATTTATCTGTTCCTTTAGTGGAGGGAGTTGAACAAGACATCTGCTTTGAACAAGCATATGCTACGATGCTTAAGGCGTTGTCACCGCTAGGGGAAGAGTATACGAGAACACTGGAGTCATTTAAAGATGCGAGGTACATTGATGTAAGGGAGACACCCGGAAAACGTACAGGCGCCTATAATTTAGGTGTATATGGCGTGCATCCATTTGTCTTATTAAATCATCATGATGACTTAAACAGCTTATTTACACTCGTGCATGAAATGGGTCATGCGATGCACAGTCACTTCTCACATAAAACTCAACCACAAATTACAGCGAAGTATAGCATTTTTGTGGCGGAAGTTGCATCAACAGTAAATGAAGTATTGCTTATTCACTATTTGCTTGAACAAGTAAATGATGAAAAAATGCGGAAATACTTGCTTAATCATTTTATTGATAAATTTAAAGGTACGCTATTTACACAGGTGATGTTTGCCGAGTTTGAAAAAATTACTCATGAAAAAGCAGAAAATGGGCAACCATTAAATGCAAATGTGTTCAGTGAGATCTATGAATCGTTATTTCGGGAATATAATGGAGATGGTGTTGTTTTTGATGATGAGGTGAAATATGGTTGGTCGAGAATTCCACACTTCTATCGGCCATTTTACGTTTATAAATATGCAACCGGATTTGCATCTGCTATCCATTTAGCGGATCGAATTTTAAAAGGTGACCAAGAAACATTAGCATCCTATCTTGAATTTTTGAAAAGTGGGAGTTCGGCTTATCCGCTTGAGTTACTGAAGAAAACAGGTGTCGACTTAACATCCCCAGAACCGATTCAAAATGCGTTGAAGCAATTCGGTGAATTGGTGGAGGAATTTGCGAAGTAGCATTATGACCAAATCGTTTACTGATTTGGTCTTTTTGTGTTAAATCATTTTTTGTGAAAGTGAAACGGACACTAGTTCCGCTATCTATGACAAAATGGGCTAATTCCTAATGTTCACGGACATGAGATCCGCTATATCGAAAAAAAGCAGTGATTTCCTTGTGTTTTTCGTAAATAGCGTACCCAGTGTCCTTTTAAACCCTAAATTAGCTCGCTTTTTAAAAATAAGGGATTTGGTGTCCGCTAAAAATTAGTCAGTTATTAGTCTAGTACTTATCCGCTTTCCAAATCGTCCAACGATCTTTTTCAACAATTGGTTGATGGTCCGGAAACTTTTCCTCAAGATAATCAATTAGGTCTTGCAATTGATTATCATTTAGCTCATGTAGGATGGAGCGGCCAGTTCGATTTATTAGATCATTAAAAAGTTCCTGCTTAGTCCCGTACTTCCTTCTTGTTTCCCACAAAGTATGTTCAGTAACTGTGTCAAATCCTGTATGCTTTAATGCTTTATGAACCTTCTTAGCTGAATGTCTTCGTGAGATATCCTTTTCTATTAGCTGTGGATATTTTGCAAAAAAGTACCCTCTAATATGTTCAGAGCTTCCATCTACTAAGCAATCATCTGGTGTACGATCTTGAATAATACAGGTGCCGCCTTGTTTTAATAAGCGAAAAATTTCTTTGAAAGAAGGTTCAATGTCTTCTAGATGATGAATAACGGCACGTATTAGCACGATATCGTATTGTTCACTAGGCAATTCCGTTTGCGACGCGTTGCCCAACTTGAAATCAATATTTTTATAGGTTTGCAAATTAACTTTTGCCGCGGAAAGAATCTTTTTGGAAAAATCTAAGGCAGTTATATGTGATGCCCCCATTTCAGCTAGGGCTTTTGAGTAAATCCCTCCACCACAACCGATATCAAGCACACTTTTTCCTTTAATATCACATATTTTCTTAATAAATTGTATCCAAGATGTATCCGCTTCTCTTCTTGCGTAGGTGAATTGGTCATTTGGATTCTGAAAATTGATTGGCATCGTCAATCCCTCCCTGTTCTTGTTTTTAGAGTATCCCTTAACATCCGATTAGTAAATTTTATTATTTTTATAGATACCCATAAGTATTTGTTATTTTGGACATAATTTTTGTGCGGATGAATAACATGTGTAGTGGGACAGAGAGAGATAATTATTTAGTATTTCTTACTAAATTATAATTATTATAAAAAAGGATTGATTTTATTTTAATAAGTGTTATTATAGTTTCATAGTCAAAATAACTTGATGAGGTGATTTGATTGAGTACAAATAAAAAGCTTACGACAAGTTGGGGTGCACCAGTAGGAGATAATCAAAATTCAATGACAGCCGGCTCCCGCGGACCAACATTAATTCAAGATGTACATTTGCTAGAAAAATTAGCTCATTTTAATAGAGAACGTGTACCGGAACGTGTTGTTCATGCCAAAGGGGCGGGTGCACACGGATATTTTGAAGTAACAAATGATGTTTCACAATATACAAAAGCAAAAGTATTTAATGGTGTGGGTAAACGTACACCATTATTCATCCGCTTCTCAACAGTAGCTGGTGAAAATGGTTCTTCTGATACAGTTCGTGATCCTCGTGGCTTTGCAGTTAAATTTTATACAGAGGATGGAAACTACGATATCGTAGGGAATAATACCCCTGTTTTCTTTATTCGTGATGCAATCAAATTCCCTGATTTCATTCATACGCAAAAACGTGATCCTCAAACACATTTAAAAAACCCAACAGCGATTTGGGATTTCTGGTCATTATCACCCGAATCTTTACATCAGGTCACGATTTTGATGTCTGACCGTGGAATACCTGCAACATTCCGCCATATGCATGGATATGGCAGCCATACATTTAAATGGGTAAATGAAGATGGAGAAGGGGCATGGATTAAATATCACTTTAGAACTGAACAAGGCGTGAAAAACTTATCACCAGATTTAGCGACTAAATTAGCAGGTGAAAATCCTGATTATCATACGGAAGATTTATTTAATGCGATTGAAAAAGGCGACTTCCCAGAATGGAAGTTATATGTACAAATTATGCCTCTAGAGGACGCCAATACGTATCGCTTTGATCCATTTGATGTGACGAAGGTATGGTCACAAAAAGACTATCCATTAATTGAAGTCGGTCGAATGGTGCTTGATCGTAATCCAGAAAACTATTTTGCAGAAGTCGAACAAGCGACATTCTCACCTGGAACATTAGTACCTGGTGTTGATGTATCACCAGATAAGATGTTACAAGGACGTTTATTTGCATATGCCGATGCCCATCGTTACCGTGTAGGCGCGAATCATAATCAATTACCAATCAACCGTCCAAAAAATGAAGTGAATAACTATCAACGCGATGGTCAAATGCGTTTCGGAAATAATGGCGGAGGCTCTGTATATTACGAACCAAATAGTTTCGATGGTCCGGCGGAGTCACCAGAAGATAAACAAGCTGCTTATGCCGTTTCTGGATATGCAGATGCTGTTTCTTATGACGAATTCGACCATTACACTCAAGCGGGTGATTTATATCGATTGTTAAGTGAGGAAGAGCGTACTCGCTTAGTCGCAAATATCGTTGATGCAATGAAGCCTGTGGAAATAGAAGATATTAAGCTTCGTCAAGTTCAACATTTTTATAAAGCAGATCCAGAGTACGGGACTCGTATAGCTGAAGGTCTAGGATTACCTTTACCTCAAGAAGTTTAATAGCATTTTAAAAATAGTAATATAGCAATTCTCAATTTAATTCTCAAATTCTCAGGTTAGAGTAGGTATCCGTTCGCAGGCGGGTACCTATTTTTAAACAGTGCATATTTATATAAGGTGACGGAATAAAAAAATGTCAAAGTTCGTTGGATAAAAGGAGTGTTCGAATATGTTAAACAAAACGATTTGTCCTATATGTCATACTAAAATAAAATACTTGAAGCATAGTATCCTTTGCAAATGTGGGATGAAATGTAAAACCAAAAAGACAATTGCTTAGATATAAATGATCAGTTGAATAAACCAACCAAAACATAATCTTATCAAAGTCCACTCCTTCCAAGTTGTGAAAACGCTTCCATTATTTTTTTGATTAGCATATGATAGATATATAGCTTCATATTTTTAGGGGAGGTTACACGAATGGGGAAGCAAAAGAGGTTTGAAACAGAGGTTATTCATAATGGATATGATTCGCTGCAGCATCAAGGCAGCCTTGTTCCGCCGCTATTTCAAACGTCCACCTTTACTTTTCCGTCTGCGGAAGAAGGAGAACGTAGATTTGCGGGAGAGTCGGAGGGGTATATTTATTCACGTTTAGGAAATCCAACCGTAAAAGTACTTGAGGAGAGAATGGCTGCCTTGGAAAAAGGGGAGGTGGCACTTGCCTTTGGATCAGGAATGGCTGCAGTTTCTGCAACCCTATTTTACTTAACGAAAACTGGTGATCACATTCTTTGTTCGGAAGGAATATATGGCTGTACATTTGGGTTGCTGCAATTAATGAATAAGAAACATCAAATTCAGCATGATCTTATCCATTTTGCCGATGAAGAAACGGTTCGCGCAGCGATTCGCGATAATACAACCTGTATTTATATTGAAACACCGATTAATCCGACGATGAAGCTCGTAGATTTAGAGATGGTTTCTCGGGTTGCAAAGGAAAAAGGCATCCCGGTCGTCGTTGATAATACGTTCTGTTCTCCGTACTTACAGCAGCCATTAACTTTAGGATGTGATTATGTCATCCATAGTGCAACGAAATATATTGGCGGGCACGGTGATGTAATTGCAGGGATTGTCGTTGGCAGAAGAGAAGAAATGGGAGAAATGGCAATGACAACGCTGAAGGATATTGGGGGAATCATTAGCCCCTTCGATGCATGGCTTCTCATTAGAGGGTTAAAAACATTACCAGTAAGGTTGGATCGCCATTGTGAAAATGCGAAAAAAATAGCAGTCCAATTAAAACAGCATCCGAAAGTAAAGATGATGTATTTTCCAGGGGATCCGGATTTTCCACAATATGAGCTAGCTAAGCGTCAAATGAGATATCCCGGGGGAATGATTAGCTTTGAAATTGATGGAACGAAGGAAGAGGCGCAAGCGTTTTTAAATCATTGTCAACTAATTAAAATTGCCGTTAGTTTAGGTGATTCAGAATCACTTATCCAGCATCCGGCGACTATGACACATGCTGTTGTACCTGAAAAGGAACGTTTGGCAATGGGAATTACGGACCAACTCATTCGTCTGTCTGTAGGCCTCGAAGCGTGGGAAGATATTTGGGAGGATTTACAGCAAGCGTTGGATCGGTTGTGAAATAGCTAAAAGAAGCAGAGCAGAACGGGTTCACTTTTGAGGTGCAAACATTGTAAAACACATAGGAAAACGCACTTGAATTCACACTATGATTCACAGTGCGTTTTTTACTGATTTATCAACATTTTGGTGAATTTTAATTGTTAATTGTTTCCTAAATCACATAGTAAAAACACGGAGTATGAAATAATTATTGGAGGGTGTGTGAGTTTTTTTGTGATTTAGTATGTGGATTATGTTGCGATTACAGGGGTTGTTGGATTTAATTTTAATGGGTAAATTTCACGGGCACACAGATTCCTACATGATTAGCGGTCTTAGAAGACCCCACAGATGCATTTTTACCTCGCGAAGGCTACCTGAAATGTATCCAAATGAGGTTAACTAGATTTCTTACCTTAATTGAAGAAACCAGTGATATTTAATAAGCGGAGATTTTCCGCTTAAACTACAGAATAGAGTCCTAGTTCAGGGATATAAGCGGAGATTTTCCGGTTAGGCAAAGAAAAAATACTCATTTTTACGTTTTTCGAGTCAATAGGCGGAATTTCTCCGTCTATTAGGTCATTTTCAGTGAAATTTATTAATTAAGGGAAATTTCTCCGCTTATTTTTCAAACTTGCTAGGGCATATACTGAACTTATACAACTGGTTTAGTAAAATAAAAAAAAGGCATGGGATATTTGTATCCCCACACCTTTTTGACTGTGCAATATACTGTGAATTGCGTTGTGAAATGTATGTGATTAGGTTTGTGATTAGCGTTTTGCACCTAACAAGTGAACCCGTTATCCTAGGAATTGCTCTGCTTTTCTATTGCAATTTGTCCGCATATGGATAATAGATTACTTAAACTCAAGCTTTTTAGAAATCAAAATTATCGGGATCTGGACCCACTCGATGGTTTTCATTTAAACGATCAATTTGTTTCATATCATCGGCTGATAATTCAAAATCAAAGATGGTAGAGTTTTCAATGATTCGGTGCTCCTTTGTTGATTTAGGTATTATTACAATACCATTTTGCAAATCCCAGCGTAAAATCACTTGGGCGACTGATTTTTTATACTTTGTTCCTATTTCTTGTAATGTAGAATTATCTAGTAACTGGCCTTGCATTAAAGGTGACCAAGCTTCCAACTGAATATGATGTTGCTTGCAAAATGCGTGAAGTTCTTTTTGGGATAAACGCGGGTGCAGTTCCACTTGGTTCACCATTGGTTTAATTTCTGCATTCTCCATTAAGTTTTGCAGATGATGAATTTGGAAGTTGCTTACACCGATTGCTTTAATCTTTCCTTCTTTATAAAGTGTTTCTAATGCTTTCCAAGAACCTTTATATTTTCCCTCAACAGGCCAGTGAATAAGATAAAGGTCTAAATAATCTAATCCAAGTTTAGTTAGACTTGTATTAAATGCTTCAAGTGTTTTTTCGTATCCTAAGTCCGCATTCCAAACTTTGGATGTAACAAATAATTCTTCGCGAGATATACCGGCTGCTTTTAATCCTTCACGAATTCCGGTGCCAACACCTTCTTCATTTTCATATACAGCAGCCGTATCGATACTACGATATCCATTTTTGATTGCAGCTGAAACTGAATGAATGGTGTCATCATTTGGTACTTTAAATACACCAAGTCCTATCCAAGGCATTTTTACACCATTATGCAATGTTGTTGTATCTTGTAAATTTTTTATCATTTTAAATAACCTCCTACAATATGTTGAAAAAATTATGAATCAATTTGTTTTAGTGAATGATATTTCTTTGATCTTTTCTTTCTAGCGTGCGACTAATTCCAGTGAGAATTACCGCACCTACAACCATTAATGATCCTATCCAAGCGGTGTGAATGATTCCCATGGAATGAATGATGATGCCTCCCAAATAAGAGCCAATTGCTATCCCTGCATTAAATGCAGCAATATTAATTGCTGATGCGACATCAATTGCAGATGGCACAAATCGTTCAGCCAACATGACTACATAAACTTGTAGGCCGGGTACATTCATGAAAGCTAATAATCCCATAAAAAGAATAGTTATTAATCCAGCTAGTTTATTTGGTGCTGTGAATGTTAATACAAAAAGAACGACAGCTTGAACAATAAACATATAGAATAATGCACCAATGGGGTTTCGATTGGATAATTTTCCGCCGATCATGTTACCAATGGCAATCATAATTCCGTAAATTAGTAAAATGGCAGCAACAGTACCTTCCTTAAATCCGGTAATTTCTTGTAATAATGGAGAAAGATAAGTAAAGACAACAAATGTTCCTCCATACCCTAAGGCAGTAATTATAAATAACAAAAGTAGACGACTATTGGTAACTAATTTAAGTTGATCACGAAAGCTTGTCCGAGTAACGGATTTTCTTAAATCAGATGGTATTAAAATGCTGTTTGCGATAAAAGCAATTACACCGACGATAATTATTACAATGAAGGCGATTCTCCATCCGAATTGTTGACCAATAAATGTACCAAATGGAACACCAGTTACTGTTGCAACCGTAAGTCCTGTAAACATAATAGAAATTGCACTTGCCCTGCGGTTTTCAGGTACTAAATCAGCTGCAATGGTCGAACCGATAGACATAAATACACCATGTGAAAATGCTGAAATAACCCTTGCAATTAGCAATACAACAATAGTAGTAGCACAGCATGCAATGCTATTGCCGATGATAAAAACAACCATAATCCAAAGTAATAAGGCTTTCCGAGGCATCCTTGAGGTAAAAGCTGTAAGGATTGGTGCTCCGAAAGTAACGCCTAATGCATATAATGAAACAGTTAAACCTGCGGTCGTAACAGGAATGTGTAAATCATCCGCAATAAGTGGCAATAACCCCACACTTATAAATTCAGTTGTACCAATCGCAAATGCACTTACTGCTAGAGCTAATAGTGCGAATGTACTTCTTCTTTTATCTAGTGACACAATTCTCTCCTCCTCTATATAAAAAGTGAATGAAAACACAAATATGTGTGTGAATAGAAAAAATTAACCGGCAAATGATATTATGAGATATATTGACCGTAATGAAAAGTACGCACTTTTTTGTAATATAGATACTAAAAGGTAATATAGGCACTTAAAAGTACCTATAAGATGAGGAGGATTACAATGCAGAAAAAGAAATACAATATATCCGTTGAAGCAACATTAGAAGTGATTGGCGGGAAGTGGAAATGTGTGATTCTTTGCCATTTAACACATGGGAAGAAGCGAACGAGTGAATTAAAACGGTTGATGCCAAATATTACACAAAAGATGTTGACGCAGCAATTAAGAGAACTGGAGGAGGATGGCGTTATCAATCGCATCGTATATCAACAAATCCCTCCAAAAGTGGAATATGAGCTAAGTGAATATGGACGGAGTTTAGAAGGTATATTGAATGCTTTATGTGATTGGGGTGAAAAACATATTACGAAGGTGTATGGGGACACATTTTCCGTGCTGGAAGAAAATATTTTAAATGATCATTTAAAATGATAAAGGAAAATTCCATTTGTTTCTAGAAGGTATGAAGGATACATCAAATGGGGTGTGATTAATGAAACCAAAAATATATATTACTCGTAAAATACCACAAGTTATTTATGATCAATTTACTGAGATTGCAGATGTTCGCATGTGGGAAGAAGCAGAGATTCCAGTCCCTCGGGAAATTCTATTACAGGAAGTTCGTGCAATCGATGGTTTATTGTGTCTTCTAACAGAAACAATCGATGAAGAAGTAATCCGACAGGCAACGAAGTTAAAAATTATCAGTAATATGGCTGTAGGATTTAATAATATTGATGTTTCATTTGCTAAGAAACAAGGCGTGATTGTGACAAATACACCGGGAGTGCTCACTGAAACGACTGCGGATCTTACTTTTGCATTAATGATGGCGACGGCAAGAAGAATAGTCGAAGCATCCGATTATTTACGGAATGGTGAATGGAAAACATGGTCACCGATGCAACTAACTGGTCGGGACATTTATGGTGCCACGCTCGGTATAATTGGTATGGGAAGGATCGGACAGGCACTTGCTAGAAGAGCAAAAGGGTTTAAAATGAACATACTTTATTATAATCGTGCGCGTAAGCTAGAAGTAGAAAAGGAATTAGGTATTGAATACTGTGATTTTGAAACTCTTCTTCGCCGATCCGATTTTGTTAGCCTATTACTACCGTATAGTTCAGAGGTCCATCACTTAATTGGTGAAAATGAATTTAAACTGATGAAAGAGACCGCAATTTTAATTAACACTGCACGGGGTGGAATTGTTGATGAAACTGCTTTATATCATGCATTGAAAAACGGCGAATTATGGGCTGCAGGCTTAGATGTTTTTGAAAGTGAACCGATTGATTTAGAGTCACCGCTGTTATCATTGCCGAATGTGGTGACCCTTCCTCATATTGGAAGTGCAAGTGAAGCGACAAGATTAAAAATGGCTGAAATCGCAGCCAATAATATCATTCAAGTGTTAAAAGGCGGCCAGCCGCTAACACCTGTGAAAATAAAATAAAGAGGTTGGACGATGGGATATATTGAAGAACTACGAAAGCTTGTTGGAACAAGACCATTAAATTTAGTAGGGTCTGTTGTTGTTATGGTGGATGATAAAGGGAAGATTTTGTTACAGCAAAGGAAGTTTCCAAAAGAATCATGGGGGCTTCCCGGAGGGTTGATGGAGTTAGGAGAATCAACGGAGGAAACAGCGCGGCGGGAAGTGTATGAGGAGACGAGATTGGTCGTCGAAGATTTGCAGCTTATTAATGTGTACTCGGGTAAAAATTATTATATGAAGGCGGCTAACGGAGATGAATTCTACTCAGTTACTATTGCCTATTATTCAACAACCTTTCATGGAGAAATGCAAGCGGATAAAACGGAAATTAATGACTGCTTATTTATAGACCCACATCAATTACCGGAGAAAATTGTCAGAAGTCATCGAGAAATTATTGAGGAGTATTTATGTTTAAGTAAAAAGCTATATTAAAGTAAAAAGCTGAATTTGCAACTAAGTTGATTTGAGAGTGAGTACCTGCAGCGGAAATCAACATCCAAGTTTAATGTAGCCAATTAAAAAAGGAGCTACTAAGCCTCAAGTCTGAACGATTATTCATTCTAAAGTGCATTGTTGGAAGAATGTCCACTCCTATATGATGTATATATAAAGAAGGGAAAGGACGATATGCAATGAAAAAATTATTATTATTTTTACTCGTTCTCGTCGGTTTATATTTTATCGGCTCGAGTATAAAAGAGGCATCTTGGTTTCCGTTTGGTAAAGGGGATTCACATACTCAATCGATAAAGCAAATTGATCTACTTGATTTAAAGGTTGATAGCTCAAATACGGTTATTATTCCTGAAGACCGGGATGAGATTAAAGCGGAACTTGAGGGCAAAGGAAAATTAACTGTCAATCGAAGAGGAGACGCTATCCGAATTGAAGTAAAACGGAAATGGTTCCAACAATTTGGATTTTGGAACAAAAGCAAACTAACGGTGCATGTTCCCCGTGAGTATAATCGCGATATGAATGTGACGATTGGATCCGGTAAGTTAGCGATGGTAGGTACTTCAAAAAAGGATCCAATGAAGTTAAACAAAATGAACGTAAATATGGGTTCAGGTAAGTTAACTCTAGAAAACCTAGATGTAAAACAATATAAACATAATGGCTCATCGGGTATGGCTAACCTAACTTCTATCTCCACTCAAACGGGGGAAATTAATATGAGCTCCGGTATAGTCAATGTGGATGGCTATGAAGGAAAACTTGATGCGACGCTATCTTCGGGTAAATTAAATGTGCAAATGGATAAGCTTGAAGATTCCATTGATGTTCATGTAAGTTCAGGCTTAGCTAAGCTTGATTTACCTGATAATGCAGATTTCACCTTGAAAGGAAAAGTAAGCAGTGGAGATATTTCTTGCGATTTCCCACTCGAAAGCCAAGAAGTAGGCAATCATAAAGTGAACGGTAAACATGGTACAGGTAAGCATAAAATTGATGTCACGGTGTCTAGTGGAAAAGTAGATATCTATTGATGAGATTGAATCAGAAATCTTCATAAACAAACTAAAAGGCTGGTATCAATGTAGATACCAGCCTTCCTTTTGATTTATCCTCTTTCTTCCGCTTTTAATTTTGGAGATAAAAATGAAACAAGGAAACCTAATAAGGCAATCACCATCATTGCAATAAATAGATGATGCAACCCAAACACGAGAATTTCCCGTAAAGAGGCACGTGCTTGTTCGGGGAGTCCCTGAGCTAAGTTAGGATTAATCAATTGATTAAGATTTTCCGTTTTTAAATGGGATTGCGCAGTTTTGGTTACAAGTGTCGAATTAAAGTAAGTTCCTAGGAGTGCTACGCCGACAGATTGACCTAATGTACGGAAAAATGTATTGGATGCCGTAGCTGCTCCACGCATTGACCAATCAACTGCAGACTGTGAGCTTACCATTGTTATTGTCATAACCATTCCAAAGCCAACCCCGATTAAAGCAGCTAATAAATAGAAAAACAGCTCAGGTGTGTTAATTGAGAAAAACATTAACCAAATCGCCGATATAACGATAATTGCCATACCGACTGCAACCGTTACTCGTACACCTTGACGAAGAAGCATTCGCCCACCAAGAAATGACCCGATCATCCATGTAAGAGACATCGGTGCGAGCATTAAGCCAGATATAGTTGCCCCATGGCCAATGACCCCTTGCACCCACATCGGAAAATAAACGGTAATTCCAATTAATATACAACTTGCAAGAAAACCAACCCCGTTAGCAACTGAAATCGCACGTAAACGGAAAAGCTGCAAAGGAATCATCGGTTCTTTTGCTTTCGACTCGATGAAAACAAATAAAGCAAGCAAGATAATCGCGCTTATAAGCATCAGAATGATTGATGGAGAAGTCCAGTTATGTGTATCGCCGCCACGTTGCAAAGCATAAAGCAAGGCGAGCATTCCGACTGAAAAAGTAATCGCTCCGGCAAAATCAATTTTTTTCTTCGTTTTTTCGATATTTTCCTTCAATGAAAAGCCTACCATGAGCATAGCAGCAATTCCAAATGGAACATTAATATAGAATATCCAGTGCCATGATAGCTGGTCAACGAAAAAGCCACCGACAAGTGGACCGATGACACCGGCAATTCCCCAAGCGGCCCCCATAAACCCTAGTACCTTTGCTCGTTTTTCATATGGATAGATGTCCCCGATAATGGTTGTTGTGACAGGCATAATGGCACCTGCACCAATCCCTTGAATCGCACGATAAATGATTAATTGTTCCATCGTTTGCGAAAGTCCACAAAGTGCCGAACCAATAAGGAAAATAATTGTGCCAAGTGTAAAAATGAATTTTCTGCCGTATAAATCAGATAGCTTTCCGAAAATCGGAACGGTTACAGCTGAGGTAAGTAAATATATTGCAAAAACCCAATTCATTAATTCGATCCCTTTTAAATCACTGACAATTGTCGGCATCGCCGTACTGACGATGGTTCCTTCAATGGCTGTTAAAAAGGTCGCAACAAAAAGGGCAATTGTTACAGTTCGTGTATTTGTTTTCTTCATTCCTGTCCTCCATTTTCTTTATTGCTACTGACTAGTATCATTCGAGACCTTCCAATTTGTCAAATAAATCGTCTATGTAACGTTTTAAAAGCTACAAGTATACGAAAGGAGCTTATATAAAATACCAGTTATATGTCAAAAGAAGGATACCTTTTAATGAAACATCCTCAAAAGTAGTTCGTATTCCTAAAGCATATTACCCTTTTATATCTACCTCAAGGACTTTTGAATTAATTTAAATAATGAATATTGGTTCATAAACATTCCTACTAGGTTGATATATATATTTTTTTGGGGGTTGAAATGAATTTTTTTTAGCATAGTAACGAGTCCCTATATGGTTTTTAAAAAGAAGGGTTATTTTGCCAATATTTTAGCCGTGAATCAAAAAATCACTCCTAGAAATATTTAGTACTTTTGCCTCTGCTGAAAAATTTCCATTCATACGAAATGACTAAATTCTGAAAATTCAGACCTACCTCGACAAGTTTAGACAAATTTTTTAAAATCCGAGCGATATATTTAAATTGACAACTAAGAACCTTCAACAAGTAAGTCTAGAGAAAGGAGGATACAGTTGTCATTTCTATTGTCAAAGGCTTTTTTCATGAACGAAAAGAGCAAATTATTTTGAAGGGGAGGAAAAAGAATGCCGAGGAAGAAAAAGGTTGTGAAGGCCACAAGTGTATTGGCCACAGTGTTAATGTCAGTTTCGCTTTTAACACCAAGTTTTGCGAATGCTGCTTCATTATCAGTAACGAAAAAACCACATACATCGGTTTTGGATTCGAGTGTTACGAAGTCGAAAATTAGTGATGCACTTCTTAAAAAGTTCAACACAGCCGATGAAAAGGTAACCTTTTTAATCAAATTTAAGGAACAGGCTGATACAGCTAAAGTTGCTAAAAAAGCGGCAACCAATGCCAAAAAGGCGAAGCTGTCAGGAATTAAAACAAAGCTTGCAAAACGATCAGCGGTTGTCTCCGAATTAAGAGCGACTGCGATAGAAACACAAGACGATGTGATTAAGTATTTAAAAAAGGAAAAGAAAAACGGCAATGTAAAGAATTTTGAATCCTTCTATATTGTCAATGGGATGGCAATAACAGCTACGAAGGAAGTCATGCAAAAGCTTGCTGGCTTTGAAGCGGTAGCGAAAGTCCTCCCGAACGAAACGCGTCAGCTATATAAAACAGGTGTAGCTGCACCGAATAAACAGGATCAAAAAGCTGAAAAGAATACAAAAGCTGAAAAAAGTGCAAAAACAGCTGAGAAAAAAGCTGGCACTAACAATATTGAATGGAATATTGATCGCGTAGGTGCACCACAAGTTTGGGATATGGGAATTGATGGATCGGGAACGGTCATCGCCAATATCGATACAGGTGTACAATGGGATCACCCGGCATTAAAAGAAAAATATCGTGGTTACAATGCAGCAAACCCAAATAGCCCAAATCATGAAATGAACTGGTTTGATGCAACTGCAGGTCAGTCTACTCCGTATGATGACCAAGGACATGGTACACATACAATGGGAACAATGGTCGGTTCTGAGCCTAATGGGGCGAACCAAATTGGTGTAGCTCCTGGAGCAAAGTGGATTGCGGTAAAAGCGTTCACAGCTACGGGTGGCACAGACGCAGATCTACTAGAAGCTGCTGAATGGATTCTTGCTCCAAAGGATGCACAAGGGAATCCACATCCTGAAATGGCGCCAGATGTTGTCAATAACTCATGGGGCGGCGGCCGTGGAATTGATGAATGGTATCGCGAAATGGTTCAAAACTGGCGAGCAGCGGAAATTTTCCCAGAATTCTCTGCGGGGAACACAGACATATTTGAACCTGGTGGACCAGGATCAATCGCAAATCCAGCAAACTATCCTGAAAGCTTTGCGACTGGTGCAACAGATATCAACAATAAATTAGGAAGCTTCTCCTTACAAGGTCCTTCTCCATATGGTGAAGTAAAGCCTGACATTGCTGCTCCTGGAGTAAATATCCGTTCTTCCGTACCTGGCGGCGTTTATGAAGGCGGCTGGAATGGAACTTCGATGGCTGGACCGCATGTATCAGCAGTAGTTGCGTTGTTGCGTCAAGTAAATTCAGCTTTAACTGTTGATCAAATTGAGGGAATTTTAATGAACACTGCAACACCTTTAACAGATTCCACTTTCCCTGAAAGTCCAAACAATGGATATGGACACGGATTAGTGAATGCATTTGATGCAGTTTCATCCATTATGAATGGTCTAGGAAAAGTGAAAGGTCAAGTAACGAAAGACGGGGATGACAATGAAGCTCCAACTTTCGAACATAGTGCACCAACTGAAACATATGCAGGAATGGATTTACCTTTAACAGTCCAAGTAAGTGATAATATTAGCGTATCTTCAGTTACTTTGGAATATAAAGAAGGAAATGAATGGAAGAGCATTGATGCACAAAGAAAATCAGGTGATTTTAAATCTGGAGAATATTCCGCGAAGATTCCTGGGGATAAAATTGCTACTCCTTCTTTAACGTATCGTTGGAAAATGAATGACTTTGGTAATAATGAAGTGACAAGTAATGAATACAGTGTAGAAGTGAAACCTGGAATCACTGTTGGCTATTCTCAAGACTTTGAATCTACACCAACGGGCTGGAGCTCTTTTGGAACAAAAGATTCATGGCAATGGGGTGTACCAACATCTGGGCCAAGAAGTGCAGCATCTGGTGAAAAAGTGTACGCAACAAATCTTGCTGGAAACTATGATAATAGTGCAAACATGACGTTGGTAATGCCGCCAATCGATCTTCCTGAAGGAAATTCATACCTTCAATTCAAAAACTGGCATGAGTTAGAAACAAACTATGATTTTGGTCATGTATTCGTATCAACGGACAGAGAAAACTGGACACAGCTCGTTCGTGTAAATGGTACAACGACTGCATGGACAGATCGCGAAGTTGACCTATCAGCTTATGCAGGACAACGAATCTACATTGGCTTTAATGTTACATCTGACGGAAGTGTACCAAAACAAGGTTGGTATATAGATGATGTGAAGCTTTCTGCCAATTCAATTAGCAGTAAAATCTCCAAAGGCAACATGAATCTTGGCGTAGAAAAAGGCGATGACAAGGATTCCCTGAAAAAAGAAAAGGTAAATCCAGCTTCAATAAAGCTAGAATTACCTAAAAAGGATGCCCCTCCGGCGAAAGAGGAACAAGTTAATCCTACACTATTACCGATGAATGCTCAAGTAAGTGTAGTAGAAACTGGACGTTCAGTGACAACGAATCCAGCTAACGGCGAATATGAAATGACACATGCAGCTGGCGACTATACTTTACAAGCAGATGCATATGGATTCCGTTCTGAACAGCAACGTGTAACAATTGAAAATGATGGGGTAGCAACAGCTAACTTTGTGTTAGATGAGCTACCGAAAGGAAACATTAGTGGTACAGTGAAAAACAAATCAACTGGTGAACCTTTACAAGGAGCAACGGTTCTACTTGTTGAAGACGCTGCGGTGACCCCTGTACAAACAGATGAAAATGGACACTATGAGTTAACGGCCTACGAAGGCACATACACATTAAAAATTATTGCTCCATTCTATCACGGCCAAGAAAAACAAGTGACTGTTGAAGGTGGAGAAACAGCGGATGTTAATGTGGATTTAGTACCAATCATTAGCTATCCAGGCGGCGAAATTGGTTATGATGATGGAACTGCTGAAAATGCTCGCGCGTTCTATGATGCGGGTAATGGATGGGCAGTGAAAATGTCACTTCCAGAAGGCAAAAAGACTGCAATCGTTACAGCTGGCGTGTTCCGTTTCTGGGATACTGAATGGCCTGTACCAGGTGGAACTGAGTTCAAAGTAGAAGTTTGGGATGCAACAGGAACTAATGGCGCTCCGGGTAAGAAGATTGCCGGTCCAATCAATGCGACTGCACTTCGTAACGGAGAATGGACAGTTGTTGACCTTTCTGGTGAAGGAATCTCAGTAAATGGTGATTTCTACATGGTTTACATTCAAAGTAAAATTAACACTGCTTCACCGGGCTTAGCAACGGATGAAAGTAGTACGAATGCAAAACGCAGCTGGCAATATGTTGGTGGAGCATGGTCCCAATCACCAGCTGATGAAGGTAACTATATGATTCGTGCCCGTGTAAGCTATGAAGTGGATGTACCATCAATTACCTCACCAAAAGATGGTTCATTTACAAATGAAGGAACAGTAACTGTTGAAGGAACTGCATCTCCATCAACGGATGTACACATTCTTAACAATGGTGAAGATGTGAAGACGGTTCAAGCGACTGATAAGGGAACATTCTCTGCAGACGTTGCATTAACTGAAGGAGAAAATGTCCTTACAGCAAAAGCAACGGTCGAATCAGGATCAACTGATGAATCTGCACCTGTAAAAGTGGTGTATGATAAAACGAAGCCGAATTTGACAATCGATAGTCCGAAGAATGATTCTAAAACAAATAAGGAAACAGTAACGGTTGAAGGTAAGGTCAGCGATGCCAACCTTGATTGGGTTAAAATCAATGGTCAAAAAGCAACTGTAACTGATGGTAAATATTCTAAACGTGTGATGCTTGAAAATGGTGAAAACGTCATTAAAGTCGTTGCTCAAGACAAAGCAGGCAATAAGGTTACGAAGAAGGTAACTGTTCATGCACAGTACGATGCACCTGCAATCGAAAATCTATTGCCAAATGCCGATAAAAACTTAAAGAAGGGTGATTCAATCAAAATTGAATTTGATAGTGCACCTGGATTAAAAGCAACATTCGCAATTCACATGCCGTTAACAAACGTAACCAGTGACAATGCAACCGAATTGCCAATGATGGAAACATCATCTGGTCATTATGTTGGCTACTGGACTGTACCAAATGGTACAAAAGCAGATGGAGCGGTCGTTGAAGTAAAAGTGAAAGATGATTATGGTAATGTAGCAACAAAATTAGCGAGCGGTAAGCTTTATATTAAGTAATCTACTCCGAGTCCCCCCTGACTCGAAAATAGATGTTGCCTAGCAAGGAAACCCCCCTTGCTAGGTTTTTTGTGTTATTGTGAAAATTGACTTTTCTTTATATTGTTATCTATCTGTTGATGTGGTAATATTAAGATAACTTTTTAGAACGGAGGGGTAGCCTTGAAGTACGTAAGAATCCGATTTAAGGCGTTGTGCCGCTAATTAAATAGCGCAAGACTCTGCTAATCCTGTGCAGAGTAATCGGATTGGTCTGCCTACTTTTAGGAACCCTATTTTATTGAAACATTCATAGTATAAAGAGGGAGGAACGATTCTGCCCTCTTTTTTATTGTCTTTTTTAGGAACTGCTAATAGGGGTGCTCTCTTATTTTTGGGGAATTATATACATTATCCGATACTCATGTATGTACAGCGAGCAGATTTGTATGTTTATTTTATGGAAATGAAGGGGGCAATATTATGGAACTGAGGGAAAAAGCAATATTAGTAGGGGTCAATTTAAATCATCAAGACAACTTTGACTATTCAATGGAAGAGCTTCGAAATTTAACGGAAGCATGTGATATCGAAGTCGTTGGGGAAATTACGCAAAATCTTCAAAGAATTAATAAATCACATTATGTAGGGACGGGAAAAATTGATGAAATTCGGGCGCTTGGAGAAATGGTAGAGGCGAATGTCATTATTTTTAATGATGAATTATCTCCATCTCAAATCCGAAATTTAGAAGCGGATATCGACTGTAAGGTCATTGATCGAACGATTTTAATACTAGATATTTTTGCGGAACGAGCGCGAACAAAAGAGGCACAGCTTCAAGTAGAAGTTGCCCAGCTGCAATATATGCTTCCTCGCTTAGTCGGTCTTCGCGCATCTCTAGGGCGTCAAGGTGGCGGATCAGGATTGAAAAACAGAGGTGCCGGAGAAACAAAGCTAGAGCTTGATCGCCGGAAAATTGAGGCGAAAATCGTTGCGTTAAATAAAGAATTGGAACATCTAGTTGCTCATCGGAAAACCCAACGTAAACAACGGAAGAAAAATGATGTGCCGGTTGTTTCCCTTGTTGGTTATACAAACTCAGGCAAGTCTACAATCATGAATGCAATGGTGGAGAAATTTAACCCGTTAGAAAATAAACAGGTTTTTGAAAAGGATATGCTTTTTGCAACTTTGGAGACTTCCGTTCGAAGCATTTCCTTAGCTGACCAAAAATCATTTTTACTAACAGATACCGTCGGATTTGTCAGTAAGCTTCCCCACCATCTTGTTAAAGCATTTCGTTCGACCTTGGAGGAAGTAGCAGAAAGTGACTTATTGATTCATGTTGTTGATTATTCCAATCCGAATTATGAACGGCTTATGGACATTACAAATGAAACGTTAAAGGATATTGGAATTGAAAATATTCCAACCATCTATGCGTACAATAAATCAGATTTAATGGATGTTCACATACCGATGACTCGAGGGGAAGATGTATTTTTATCCGCCAAACAACGAATTGGAATCGATGAACTAATTGAGATGATTAGGAAGGAAATTTTCACGGATTATATTCAGTGTGAAATGTTAGTTCCGTATGATCAAGGAAGGATTATTTCTTATTTTAAAGATCATGCAAATGTGATGACTATGAGTTATGAGGAAAATGGTACGAAACTTGTGCTGGAATGTAAAGCGAGTGATTTTGATAGATATAAGGAATTTGTGATTTAAAGTACCTTTCGTAAACATTGCTGCTTTTTTACGAAAAGATGCCTAGATGTCAGACGATATTACTAAAACAATGTGGGGTTGTCAGATGAGTATAAAACTCTTAGCTGGCTACCCCATATTTTTTAGATTAAATTAACTTAGGAAAAATAGTTATTGACTGACTAAATCAAAGTTTCCATCTTTAAAAGGAAGCGGGATGTTCCATCATCGATTTGAGCAACAGAAGCCTCCCCTCCGAATGTTCGATTGCCAAGAAATGCCTAGAATCTCTAGGGGTAAAAGTCGTTCAAATCGAAGATGATATTTACTCCTCCATTAGTAAAGCCCTTCTTTAAGGAGAATATCTTCTCCGGTTAAATCTACAGCAAACCATGTAGTTGCATCCTCATCATTATTATTCGGTTTCCAAGCAGTGACAAAATGAACTTGGCAAATTTCATCTTGTGTTAAAGGGGGCAAAGGGACTGTTAATCCATTTGTTATGTAATTAACTAATCCATATAATGCAATATCATCAGTTGATGGAAAACGATCTGGGATTCGATCCTTCTTTTTTGCTCTGGCTGCTAATGCGACACCATCCTGTGTTCCGAGAGTTAATTTGTACTTCTTATTTTCCAAAGTAATAGCATCTAAACATTCACCGCTATCTGGACCAGTCTCGATTTCGTAAGGATGATTGGGTTGTAGATGCGTAATAAATTCGCAATTCATTTTTTCAGTAAGGGATTTCACCCTCCATACAGCGCCTACTGCCTTGTCCAAATAAAAAGGAAAGGGGAGGTGAATCGTTGGCTCACAAAATACTAATTCAGCTATAAAGTCAGAATGACGATATTGGATTGCAATTCCCCCATTAGATAGCCGGTAGTATTGGCGAGAGCAATCAGCCTCGGAAAGGAATATTTGATTAATGATTATGTCAAATGTAATTGCTCCTAATGGTGTCGGAATGACATGTTCACAAAAATTTATCGATTGAATAGTCAATCTTGAGCTGAAAAGTTCCAACAATAACACCCCTCGTTTTATAAGCTTTTACACGAGTTCAATATATTCACGAAGCAACTTCCACTCTTTGCTTTCCTTTTGCCAAATAAACATACAATTAGCATGATGAGCAATCCCATTAATAATTGCTTTTTCCGTTCCAAGTACGAGTATCTGTTCACCATTTTTTCGTTCAGTAAGAGAAAGGGGCTCAAAGCTTTTTATTGTATCACCGTTATATTGATTAATGACCTCTTTTAGGTCATAGTGATAATCGTATTGATCGGGCTCCAGTAAGCCGCCATGTGCCCAATATCCTTTAAAAGATTTTGACATAAACGAACGAATGAGATTTTCATCTTTCGTTTTGAATGCTTCGTTCCAAGCATCAAAATAATTTGCCAATGCCTCCTGAAATGTATTCACCAACAATCACCTCTTTCACTATTGATATATATTACTCTTCTAATAATATTTCTAAATTCCTTCTTCTTTTGATTGATATTAATTCATGATGATAAAGAGTACAAAAAACACCATTTCTCTCCATGAATTGGATAGAAATGGTGTTATGCATCGTAATTAAACAACTGTCCATCCCAGGTGGAAAATTGGCCAAAGTGTCTTTTTTCGGTACCTGACACCATGTGAAAATTTTCACACGATAAAGTAAACGAGGACGCTTAAACAAATAGATGTGATGACCATCGCGATGAGTGGTCGTAAGGCTTTTGTTCGAAGGTCTTTTAGGCTAACGTTTAGGCCAAGGCCGACCATGGCGGCAGTTAGGCACCATGTTGTTACATTTGAAACGCCATTCATGAAGCCGTCGGATACTTGAATGTGACTTCCAAGAACATAGCTTCCGAATAAGCTCATAATGATAAATCCAATTAAGAACCAAGGGAATTCAATATTATTCCCATTCGCAGCAGCTTCTTTTCCGTGTTTTTTCCGATTTATAAAATACATGAAAATAAAACACAATGGCACAAGTAGAAAGACGCGTCCTAGTTTGGCTAGAAGACCGATTGCCAAGGAATCCTCTCCACCCGGTGCAGCAGCTAATGCAACATGGGCAATTTCGTGTAAACTCGTACCAGACCAAATCCCATACTCAACCGGAGTTAATGGTAATACAGGGCGGAGAATCGTATAAGCAATGGCAAAGATTGTTCCAACTAAAGCAATTATTCCAACTCCAATCGCTGTATCTTCGTCCTTTGATTTAATGATTGGGGCGATAGCTGCAATCGCAGCAGCACCGCACACTCCGGTTCCGACACCTAATAAAAGGGAAATCGTTTTATCTGCTTTAAACACTTTAGCAAGCCACATCGTAAAGAGAATGGCAAAGGCGATTACGCCTACATCACGAATAAGGAGCCCGATTCCGTCTTGAAACACTGTATTAATATTTAATTTTAATCCGTATAAAATAATAGCGAATCTCAAAAGCTTCTTTGAAGAAAAATTAATTCCGGGCCGAATCGCTTCGGGATATCCAAAAAATTGTCGGAATACAACGGCAATCACAATTGCGGATGCAAGCTGACCGACATGGTCAAATCCGGGGACTTTTGCTAAAAAGAAGCCAAGTAAAGCGATAAAAAAGGTAAATGCAATGCCACCGATCCAAAGGAGGGAAGACGAATTTCGCTTCGGTTCCATCGGTTCAAGCACTTTTACTCTTTCTTCCATGTCAACACCTCCAAAATTATTCTATACCATTACGATAATTCATCATTGACGATAAGGAAAATAAATATATATGATGTTCATAATAAGTAAAACTTATATGGAGGAGGAAAGCTATGATGGATCAGCATTTACTCGTGTTTGTCACGGTAGTAGATAAGGGGAATTTTTCTCGTGCGGCCGAAGAACTTCATATGACACAGCCTGCAGTGAGTCAATATATTCAATCACTGGAACGATCCTATGGGGCTAAGCTGCTCGACCGGAGTAATAAATTTGTTCGCTTAAATAAAGCGGGAGAAATTGTGTATTATCATGCAAAGGAAATTTTAGGACTTTATACAAAAATGCAGGGCCTTATTGATGATTTAACGAACCGGGCAAGTGGACCGCTGTCGATTGGAGCGAGTTATACATTCGGTGAATATGTGCTGCCACACTTAATTGCCAAACTCCATCAACAATTTCCACTCATTAAACCAAGGATAAAGATAGGGAATACGAAGGAAATCTCCGAGTTGGTCATTGGTCATCAACTGGATGTCGGAATTATTGAGGGAGAATATAAGGACCCGCATCTTTCAATTGAATCTTTTACAGAAGATATGATGTATGTTGTTGCCTCTTCCACTCATCCTTTATCTATGCAAAAACAAGAAATACAAATTTCCGATTTAGAGAAGGAAACATGGATTATCCGCGAAATAGGCTCCGGAACGCGCGAAGCAACAGAAACCATTTTCAAACGGTTATCCATTACTCCAAAAGATACGATGGAATTCGGCAGCACCCAATTAATAAAAGAAACCGTAGAATCGGGATTAGGCATTACTCTATTGTCTCAACTCGCGATAAGAAAGGAAATTTCAATGGAGGTGTTAAAAATCCTCCCCGTGAAAGATACTCCTTTTAAAAGAAACTTTTCAATCGTCTTACGAACCTCCTTTCAAACGAAAGCACTGGAAGTATTTATAAGGTTATTAAAGGAGCAGTTTAAAAAAGGGGTTTCGCTTAATGATAAGTAGTTCTGTTTCGGTGGAGAAACATATCAATTAGTGATGTTCTTTTTGAGGATAATCAAAATAAGCGGATATTTTCCGGTAAAACAGCAGAAAGGAGCTCGGTTCGGGGAATATAAGCGGAGTTTTTCCGATTAAGCAAAGAAAAATTACTTGATTTAACGTTTTCCGAGTTAATAGTCGGAATCTTTCCGGCTATTTAAGGTATTTTCAGTGCTATTTCTTAAATAAGAGAAATTTTTCCGCTTATCAAACTTGATTTAAAGTCTAAATAAGCTTGTGCAACTTATCCATTAATTAACAAAAGCTTGAGAAAAAATCCCAAGCTTTTGTGCTAATTATAATGTTATTTGTGCTGCGATTTTAGATTTTATCCACGTTATCAAAACTACTTATCTTAACGAGACGGCCCTATAAAAATGTACTTCCAATAAAGGAATAAACAATGATGGTCGCAAAAAGAATAGTGAGATGATTAAGTGAAAAAATAAACATTGTTGTCGCCCATTTTTTAGTTGTCATTTTTTTATAGCCAACAATACTTAAAATAAGCCAGGCGATACTTAAAATGAGTGCGACCAACATAATCCCGATGCTAAATGTAATAAAAAGAAAGCTTGAAGCAATTAAAGCAATCAAGTAAATATTTGTTTGTATATAAGTTCGTTTAAATCCTTTAACGACAGGGAGCATTGGAACATTTGCTGCTTTATAATCATCATACTTACGAATGGCAATTGCATAAAAATGCGGCATTTGCCAAAGAACCATGATGACAAATAATCCAAGAAGTGCTGGATGCATCAAGTCAGTTGTAATCGCTGCCCAGCCGATAAGTGGAGGCATCGCACCTGAAATGCTTCCGACTTCTGTATTATAAATGGTATGGCGCTTCGTCCACATTGTATAAGGTACAACATAGAAAAATAAACCGAGAAGCCCAAAGAGTGCGGCAAGTGGTGTTGTAAATGCAAGAGAAACTAGTCCGACTACGGACATGATGATACCAAGCAAGAGAACAGTCTTTGGTTGCAAGGCACCCGTCACTGTTGGCCGATTCTTCGTCCGTTCCATAATGGAATCAATATCTCGATCATATAAATTATTAAAGGCACCTGCAGCACCTATCACAAGAGCTGATCCAATCATTGCTAATATGATCTCAGGAATTTTCTCAAGCGGGCTATAATCATTTATAAATAAAGCCAATGTTAACCCTGCGAACATGGCTAATAAGTTTGATTTAATAATACCGGTCTTAACCGTCTGTGCCAAAATGGTCGTTAGCGACTGTTCAGGGACTGTGCTAGACGTACTTTGGACACTTTTATCGATCTTTACATCGCTTCGCATAGTTATCCTCTTTCCTTTTTTCAAGGTTATCTGCTATATAAGTTTATCATAATTCAAAGTATAAAAGTTTGTTCAGCTTTGAACAATTTTTAACAGATGTGAAAATGTGGATTGTTGAAAAGTGTAAACAAATCCTTTTCTTATCGTAGGAAAAAGGAATAATCCACCATATTGTCGAATGTATGATGTAGCAAAATTATTGAAGTGTACTAGAGATATGGAGAATGGTAAACGTAATTTGAAAGGAGCGAGAACATTGACCCATTCAAAAAAAATACATACAGAAAAAGTCGGGCTTTGGGAAGAAGTCCTAGATGAATTGAAGTTATCTCTCGAACCTAATGCGATTAAAACGTGGTTTAGTAAAGCAACAATCGATAGATTAAGCGAAAATGAAATGATCGTACGTGCGGCGAATGATTTCTCAGCAGACTGGATTAGGAAACACTTTCAAGCTGATCTCGAAAAGGCAGTATGCAAAGTATTGAATCAGAAGGTTCGTGTTCAAATTTCTGTACAATCATCAAATTGAACGAGATAAATTAACCGGGGAGGCATGTCGAATGAATCATTTGTCGATTCGAAGAGTATATCTAGAGGATATCGATGAATTAATCGATTTAATGTTTCAATACATCGTTGATTTTTATAAACGACCACGGCCGGAAGAGAAAGACCTTCGAAATCTAATTAAGCATTTATTGGAAAGCCCCGAAGTTGGCGTACAGTTTGTTGCGGAATCCGAAGGAAAACTTGTCGGGTTCTCCACATTATACTTCACTTTTAGTACGACAAGGGTGAAGAAAGTTGCGATATTAAATGATTTATTTGTCGCTCCCTCAATGAGGGGATTGAAGGTCGGAGAGCAATTATTTAAAGAAAGTTTAGCCTATACAAAGGCCAATGACTATGCGGCAATGTCATGGCAAACCGCATATGATAATCTAATAGGTCAGTCCTTATATGAAAAAATGGGCGGTCAGCAAACGAATGATGAATGGATTAATTATGAGATTAGTAATATGTAATACCGAAAGGGGAAATGAAGCGTTAATTTCCCTAAGTTAAAAGTTAAAAAAGTATAAGAACGCCTTAATGCATATAGATTTTACGAGAAGAAGGGCAAATATGTATAGGGAAGCGCCAGATGCATATAGATCTTTCAATTTGGAGGCAAAATATGTATATGAAACACGAATTGGGAAAAGCAATCCAACTAAGGGAAGAGGGACATTTAATAGATTCGAATGAATTACTGATTCGATTAGCTAAAGAGCAGGCCGATGATCCTATAATAAACTATCAATGTGCGTGGAGTTTTGATGTTTTAGGAAAAGAACGTGAAGCTGTTCCTTATTATGAAAAGGCAATTTCATTAGGACTTGAAGGGGAAGATTTAGAAGGGGCATTGCTAGGCTTAGGAAGTACGTATCGGACTTTAGGTGAATATGAAAAATCAAAACGTACATTTTTAAAAGGTATCGAGTTATTTCCAAATAACCATGCGATTCGGGTATTTTACGCGATGACCTTGTACAACCTAAAAGACCATAATCAAGCGATGGAAATTCTTTTAAAATCTATAGGAGAGACATCGAATGATCCCCAATTGGTAACTTATAAACGAGCGATTAAGTTCTACTCAGATAAATTAGATCAGGTTTGGGATTGAAAGGAGCAGTTGCATGTTAAGTAAGCAAGGTTTTGATTTATGGGCAAATGATTATGATCAAACAGTTCAACTAAGTGAGGAAAATAATCAGTATCCCTTTGCTGGCTACAAAGAGATTCTTAATACAATTTTTAATGAAGTGATGCAAAAACCTTCGTCTCATATTTTGGATATTGGGTTCGGAACAGGAGTTTTAACAACGAAATTATATGAACATGGACAACATATTGACGGAATCGATTTTTCCGCGAAAATGATTGAAATTGCTAAAGAAAAGATGCCTCATGCACATTTAATAGAATGTGATTTTTCACAAGGTTTACCAGATGAGATTAAAGTGAAACGGTATGATTCGATTATCAGCACCTATGCATTACATCATTTAACAGACGAGAATAAGGTGGCGTTCATTAAGGAACTGCTTCCATTACTGAATGATCATGGGGAGATTTACATTGGAGATATCGCTTTTGAAACACGTGAAAAGCTGGAGGACTGTAGGCAGGAAAGTTTAGCTTACTGGGATCCTGATGAGTATTATTTCGTTAATGAAGAAATTGCATTAGCTTTAAGTGATGTGTGCAAATGTGAGTTTCACGCGATATCGCATTGTGGCGGGGTGTTTATTATTTCTCGTTAGAATAGTAGTAAAGGAGAAATAAAAATGATATATCGAAGAAAAACATACAAAATTAAACCTGAAAAATTAAATGATTTTAATCAGTTTTTTCATCGTTATCTTTATCCAAATCAACTGAACCATGGGGCAAAATTAATCGGCCGATGGGTGAATGAAGCCGAAGATGAAATTACTGCGATTTGGGAGTACGAGAGTAAGGAACAGTATGAGGCGATTGAACAGGGGATAAGGGGGAGCGAGTTACACGAAAAAGCACAACAAAGAAGGAGGGAGTTAGGGAATCTTTATATCGAAAGCAGGCAAGATTTTCTAACCTCAACGTTAAATTGTGACTCTAAAGTGAAATGAAAGCATAGAAATAGGAGGCCAATTGCCCCCTATTTTTCAGAATGAATGTATTCGATTAATTCTACGGCTTGACCTTGTTCAGCCTGTGGATCGACCTTTAAAAGGACCGTATCGATATGTGGTTGGTTCTTTGCAGGGTCAGTTACCTTGATTGTCATTTTCACCTCATAAATTCTCTTTGGAGGCTTGACGGAGAAGTTGTTGTTAATTGTTAATTTTTGCATTTTGTCTAGTGTCCAAGTTGCCTTCTCGCCATTTTCCTTTTTTACGACTTCCGTCATATAAGGAGAAACGACTTCAGCGAATATTTTATTGAAGTTTGCGGTCATTTTATTTTGTTGACCTTGATTAGCTGGTTCCGCCATTACGATGGAAGCATTTCCGAACACGAGCAAGCATGCAAAAAGAATTGTTATTTTTTTCATTTTCATCACCTCGAAATTAATGTTTCCAGAATGTAGCTTTCTATTCATCTTTTAAAGGAGGTTTTTTATATGAAATACCCCATTTTAGAAAAAGGAGCAACAATTGGCATCACAGCTCCTTCATCGGGAGTGGAAGAAGAATTACATGATTTGATTAAATCGGCATGTAAACGTATGGAGCAGAAAGGTTATACAACTATTTGCGGTGATACTGTTTGGACACAGGACAAAGCAAAATCAGCACCTGCGAAAAAGCGTGCGGCTGAATTTACTGAAATGATACGAAATGAAAAAATACAAGCGATTATACCGCCATGGGGTGGAGAATTATTAATCGAAATCCTCGAATACATTGATTTTGAACAAATGAAAAATAAGTGGGTGCTCGGTTATTCAGATCTTAGTGTTCTATTAATGGCCATCACATTAAAAACGGGAATAGCAACAGCCCATGGAACGAATATCATCGACTTAAGAGGGGAATTGACAGATGAGACAACCGCGATGTGGGAAACGGTTTTATCCACAAAAGCCGGGGAAGAAGTACGTCAATATTCCTCTAACAAGTTTCAAAAGAAATGGCAACATGACAACCCATCCCCATATGTTTTTCATTTAACAGAAGAAACAGAGTGGAAAATAACCTCGGATAAGGACGTGAAAATACAAGGTCGATTGCTTGGCGGATGTATTGATAGTATTCGCCATTTAATCGGAACTCCATACGGTGATGTGGCGGACTTTCGAAAAAAACATACGAATGGCGAACCAATCGTGTGGTACCTAGAAAATTGTGAATCGACAACTACTGATTTACGACGATCATTCGTTCAAATGAAGCTTGCCGGCTGGTTTGAAGACTGTTCAGGAGTCATGTTTGGCAGAAGTTCGGCCAATCACCCAGTTGAAAATTACACAGCTGAAGATTTTTATGAAGAGCTATCTAATGAACTACAAGTACCGATTATATATGACATCGATTGTGGTCATGTCCCACCGCAAATCACTTTTATTAATGGTGCATTTGCTGAAGTAGAAGTGAGGAACGGAAAGGGAATGGTTTTGCAGCGGTTTATTTGAAAGTCGCAAAAGGAAAGAAATATAAAAGTCCTTCTTTATTCGAAGGACTTTTTTCAAAAGAAAGTATTTCATTTCATTACTATGCCTCTTGAGATACAAATACAATCGGAACAACGTAAAAAAGAATTGCAAGTAAAGGTAAAGTAGAAGTAAAAACAGATACCCAAGACATATTCAAACCCTCTCTCAATTTGGAAATTATATTACTTGATCAGAAATTTGAAAACTGACAAAATCGATATAAAAATCAATCTGTCTTATCCTCAAGTAATTCAATCATTCTTTCTAAATTTCTATTAATCTCGTTTAATTGGTTATTTTTTACTTGGAAATTAATTAGCAATCTTCGAATAAAAAGAGCAAATGACAGGACCCCTACTACCAGTAAAAAAAATATGAAGAATATAAAAAAAGATTCCTCCATTGGCATTAATCCTCCTAAAAATTATTGGATAATTATACCACACATGAATCTATTGATGTACAATAAATTTAGAATAATCATTCATTTGGGGAGAATAAGTTTCTAAAATCTAACGGAGGAAAAGTAAATGAATCATATTCCAACAAGGATAAAAGAAGTCTTAAACGTGTATTTTGATTTATTTGTGTCGAAATTACCCCATTTACTTGAATCCTATTATCTCTATGGGTCTACATCATTAGGGGAATATTATGAAGGACAAAGTGATATTGATTTCATTGCCGTTATGAAACGAGAAATGAATGAGGCAGAGATACATATTTTGAAGGAAATACATCATGAAATGCAAAAAGGATTTCCTCATTCGATTTTAGATGGATTGTATCTTCTTAAGGATGATTTAGAAACTGTGAGCAAAACTACCAATTTATGTCCCTATTTTAATGATGGAAAGTTGCAAGGATTTAAGAAGTTTGATCATAACTCAATTGATGCATTTCAATTAAAAAAATACGGAATTACCGTAAAAGGAGAAAAAATTGAAAATGTTAATTTTGATGTGAATTGGGATGTCTTAATAGAAAATATGCGCATGAATCTAAATACATATTGGCGTGGCTGGACGAATGATTGTAAAAAATTCCTCACTTTAAAATACATTGGGATATTTTTTAATTTAGGAATGATTGAATGGGGCGTATTAGGAGTATCCCGTCTTTTTTATACATTCCGGGAAAAGGATATTACCACAAAAGTTGGTGCTGGAGAATATGCATTAAGAACTGTTCCCCAAAAATGGTATAAGATTATCAATGAATCGATGAGATTACGAAAAGGGAATAAAAAATCCTTTTACAAATCCATTTTTGAGAGACGAAAAGAAGCATTAGCCTACATGGAATTCATTATTCAAGAATGCAATCATCTTTTGGTTGAAAATAAAAGAGATTGACGAGTTGCCTCGTTTGATGGGATGTATGAACTAATATAAGAGGAAAGAGCTTCGTTCCTTTTGATGGTCTTTTTGGAAAAAGGTAAAAATCGATTACATTTTCATGTATTTATGGTATAATAATAGTAATCAAATATGAACGACTCTGGAGGAGCCTGTCACCAAGGGATAACTATGTCCTTGGTGACAGGCTCTTTTTGTGTTTTTTTTGAGATTGACTTAATCGGAAAATTTGGCGAAAACTAAAAACACGAATCTAGGGTTATTAGAGAAATTTATGGAAGGTGGTAATGTTCATGGAATTAGTTCTTCAATTAGCAATCATAATTATTGCTTCGAAGTTGGCAGGTAGCCTAAGTGTTAGATTAGGACAGCCTGCGGTTTTGGGCAAACTGTTAATTGGAATTGTCCTCGGACCGTCGGTTTTAGGATTCATTAATGAGACGGATACATTAGCTGAGATTAGCCAGGTGGGTGTCATCTTACTGATGTTTATTGCCGGTTTAGAAACGGATTTAGAAGAATTCAAGCGAACTGGAAAAGCATCTACATTTGTCGGACTTGGTGGGATTATTCTGCCACTTGTTTTAGGTTATGTAGCGGGTGTCTTATTGCATTTATCTACGATGGAATCATGGTTCTTAGGGTTACTCCTTTCGGCGACAAGTGTTAGTATCTCTGTTCAGGCATTAAAGGAAATGAACCAGTTAAAAACCCGTGAAGGAACGACGATTCTAGGGGCAGCGGTCATTGATGATGTCGTAGTGATTATTGCATTGGCTTTCTTAATGAGTTTCATGGGAGGAGACGTTCATTTAACAACGGTAATTTTAAAGAAAGTAGTGTTTTTTATCGGTGCGATTCTTGTTGGGTGGAAAGTAGTTCCGTGGTTCTTAAATAGATTCTCTTCATTAAAGGTAACAGAAACCGTTATTTCATCTGCATTAATTATCTGTTTTGTCTTTGCCTACTTAGCGGAATATACGGGCGTTGCTGCGATTATTGGCGCGTATATCGCTGGTGTTGCAATTAGTGTAACAAAATTTAAGGATGAAGTGTTTGAGAAGGTAGAAACGATTGGATACTCTGTATTTGTACCAGTGTTCTTTACGTCAATCGGAATAACCGCAGAATTTTCGGGGATTTCAAAGCATATTGGGCTCATCATTGGGCTAAGTATTTTGGCGATTCTTACGAAATTAATCGGGGCTTCACTCGGCGCGAAATTCTCCGGATTTGGTTGGAAAAGCTCATTAGGCATAGGATCTGCTATGGTGTCCCGTGGAGAGGTTGCACTTATTATGGCAACGATCGGTATCGAATCGAAGCTGCTTAATCCCGACTTATTTGCGGCTATTGTAGTTGTGATTCTTGTGACAACAATTGTGACTCCGCCAATGATGAAAGTGTTTTTTCAATCGAAAAAGTAACATAATAATTACATTTGAAGACTCTAGTTCAGAATAAATGTGCATATGCGAAGATCGAAACGACAGGAATCTGTCGTTTTTTTTAGTGGAACATATAAGTATGAATAATCCCTAAGTCTGATAAATAGTATTGTACCTATTAAAAACATATAATAGGTTACATCAATTAAATGTCTTTAAGTCGAAGGAGAGTATAAATAAATGGAAATAGGTGTAAGTACGTTTGTGGAAACGACGCCGGATGTAGAGACCGGTGAAGTGATTAGTCACGCACAAAGATTGCGTGAAGTAGTGGATGAAATTGTTTTAGCAGATCAGGTAGGATTGGATATCTTTGGTGTGGGAGAACATCATCGGAAAGATTATGCGGCATCCTCTCCAGCAGTTGTGCTTGCTGCAGCTGCTTCACGGACGGAACGAATCAGATTGACAAGTGCCGTTACAGTTCTATCTTCAGCTGACCCAGTTCGAGTATTTCAAGATTTTGCTACACTTGATGCCATTTCAAATGGACGAGCGGAGATTATGGCAGGACGGGGTTCTTTTATCGAGTCTTTCCCTTTGTTTGGGTATGATTTAGATGACTATAATGAGTTATTCGATGAAAAGCTCGAACTCTTGTTGAAATTGCGCGACTCAGAAATTGTATCCTGGAGAGGTGGACATCGACCTGCTATTCATCAATTGGGTGTCTACCCAAGACCTGTGCAAAATCCATTGCGTGTTTGGATTGGCAGCGGCGGTACGAGAGGATCTGTCGTTCGCGCAGGCATGCTTGGTTTACCGCTTGTACTGGCGATTATTGGTGGTAGTCCATTACATTTTGCTCCACTTGTACAGCTTTATAAGCGGGCAGCAGCCCAAGCTGGTCATGATGTTTCGAAACTTCCTGTAGCATCCCATTCTCACGGCTTTATTGCGGAGGATACGATGACGGCTGCTGATAAATTTTTCCCTTCTACTCAGCAAGCAATGAATGTGCTTGGACGTGAGCGAGGCTGGGGTCATTATGATAGAAACAGCTTCGATGCAGCAAGAAGCTTTGAAGGAGCCCTTTATGTAGGAGATCCTGAAACAGTCGCACAAAAAATTATCCACCTTCGTAAGAACGTAGGAATCACACGTTTTATGTTGCATGTTCCAGTGGGAACAATGCCACATGATGATGTGATGAAAGCTATTGAACTATTAGGGAAAGAAGTAGCCCCGAGGGTGCGAGAAGAAGTTTCAAAATGGGAAGCACAGCAATAAATCGAAAGGGTAAAGACTTAACCTGGGTTTTGGTTAAGTCTTTATTTAATTAAAGTATTTGTTATTTTTTGAAAATACTGTTACGATTACTTCATCGAATAATTGAGGTGATCCAAATGTACTTTTCAGAAGTATTTTATGGTAATTTAACTGTACCTATTGTGTTAGAAGCGATTATTATAGGTATGATCATTTCGCTATCTGTATATTTCTTTTCAAAAAATAAATGGGGAAGCATTTTTATAAGTGTTCCATTTAGCGCGCTTTACCTATTTTTATTCTACCATTATACATTTCACTTATATTTTATTATTTTCGAGATTGTCATTCAGTTTGGGTTAATAAATATTATCAGTATTTTGAGTGAATCAAAAACTTCAAATAGATAACATGACTTATCATCAGGAAATCTTCGGAGGGATGTAAATTTGTTAAATGTAAGAAATGTTAAAATAGATGATTTATCTGAACTTGTAGCAATTGAACATCTTTGTTTTTCAAAAGATGAAGCAGCAACAGAAACCGCATTTAGAAAAAGGATTCAACTCATTCCCGATACTTTTTTTGTGGCAGAAGAGGACGGAGTGCTTGTTGGTATAATTAATGGTCCTGTCATTAGCACATCCTATATAACTGATGATTTGTTTAGCAATATAAAGGAAAATCCAGCTTCAGGCGGTCACCAAAGTATTTTAGGATTAGCAGTGCACCCACATTTTCAAAAACATGGGATTGCCTCCGTATTACTTATGCATTTAGAGAAAGAGTCTCGGGAGAAAAAACGTCAAACAATCACTCTCACTTGTAAGGAAAATTTAATTAAGTTTTACGAAAAAATGGGGTACAACAACGAAGGCGTTTCGGACTCCGAGCATGGAGGAGTCGTTTGGTACAATATGAGTAAAATGCTATAAAAAGTAATATTTGCTTGAATAATGATTTTCTTTCCGAAAGGGTGAAAAGGATGGTCTATTTATTTATCTTTTTTATCGTGCTTATTGTAGGAATGATTATTGTTAAGGCTAAGAGAAAAAGAAAATTACCAAGTAATCGTTATACACCGTTTGATGATATAATCAGCGGAAAATCGGAGAAGGATTAACACTTTTTTCTGAGGGGAAGTCTATTAAAGACTTCCCCATTTTGCTAAACGAATGCACTTATATACGATTCACAAACTTGGGGTTTTGTACATTTTTTTTCATTATTGCAAAGATAATATATGAAGAATTGTCTTTAAAACAGCATCTTCCTCATTGGAACGGGTAATATAATTTGCCGCATCCTTTATTTCTTGAACTGCATTTCGGACAGCAAAGCTGTATGTGCCACGAGACATTAGTTCAATATCGTTATACCCATCTCCAAATACCATTGTTTCTTCAGGAGTGACATGTAATAACTGCTGTAATTGTTCTACAGTAGTGCCTTTGTGAACATTAACGTTGGTTATATCAATCCAAGCAGCTTCCGAAGCAACAATATAAGCGGACTGAAAAAATGGAGATAATTTTTCCTTTGTTTCCATACATCCCAACAATGGATCATGAATCGTAATCTTAACAAAATCGTCAGTTATTTCATTAAAATCAGAGACATGGCTTACTTGGGCATAGGACTTTCTAACAATAGCTGCTTCTTCATGTGATAAATTTTCCTTTACTATCGCACCGTTTTTTGTACAGGCTATAATTGTATGTTCGAGACTAATCTCCTCAAGTAAGCGAATAATTTCCAATCCTAATTTATTACTAAGAAGACATTCATAAACAAATTCTTTATTATGTTTGATTCGAGTTGCACTATCACCTAGTATCCACAAATCATCTGCATCTTCTCCGAATAATTCCTCAACGCGCTCGCACTGCTTTCCGGTAACAGGTGCGAAAACAACGCCCTTATCTTTCATTACCTTTTTTACATCCTTGTATAGCTCCCTATTAAAGTCACCACTATTATTCAAGAACGTTCCGTCCATATCAGATAACACTAATTTAATCATTAGATTTCCCTCCCGCGGTTTTAAATGATTTCCTAATAGATTAACGATTATATACATCCGTTATTTCTATTAAAAATATAAAAGTATTTAGCTATTAATTACACTTGTAGTTCGATATTACATAATTTCACACAATGTTTTTTGGAGCATTTAAAGTAAGTGGAAAATAAGCTCGGTGTTTTTATTAGGCTGAAATATAAAAAAACCTAAACTAGTACCTGTAGAAAGGTATAGTTTAGGTTTTGCCTGCAAAACAGTAACAATCCTAAAATTGTTATAATCTTTTAACAAATAATATCAACTTCTTTGTGGAAGGTCAATACCTTTTGTAACCCCTTTCACCTTTTAATTGTCCTAATCGGGAAAGTAAAATTCATATAGCAATTAAACAATTCTAAATGTTATATTGTAGTTAAACAGACAGATAAAATAGGACTAAATAAACAAGTAACGGTTGTGGATGAGTGTTTTAACCGGAGTACTGATGCTATTTAAATAAAAATTAGGAAGTGTAAGTTTTGTCTCTACAACAAAAAAGTGAAACCAATCATCAATTACATGCAGATTGTACAAATTGTTTTGGCTTGTGCTGTGTGGCTTTGCCATATGCCAAATCTGCTGACTTTGCCAAGGATAAGGCAGGTGGAACACCTTGTTCCAATTTAGATTCAGATTATCGATGTACTATTCATAACAATCTTAGAAATAAGGGATATCGAGGTTGTACGGTATATGAATGTTTTGGTGCAGGTCAAAAAGTATCTCAAATCACATATGGAGGGAATGATTGGCGCAATCATCCTGAAACAGCAGCGGAAATGTATGAAGTTTTTCCGATTATGCAGCAGCTTCATGAAATGCTTAGTTACTTGTATGAAGCCCGCAGTTTAAAAGAAACGAAAGCTATTTATAAAGACTTAGAGATTGCTATTGAAGAAACGGAAAAGCTAACCAATTTTAGCCCGAGATCGATTATTGAGCTTGATGTACCAGCTCATCGAGTAATGATTAATGAGTTGCTTCTCCGTACAAGTGAACTCGTTCGAGCGAAAGCTTCTCAAGGAAAAAGGAGCAAATCCTTAAAAAGAGATTTGCTGGGTGCGAACTTAAAAGGTGCTAACCTTCGGGGGGCAAACTTAAGGGGGGCCCTCCTAATAGCGGCAGATCTCAGAAACGCTGATATGAGAATGGCGGATCTAATTGGCGCCGATTTTAGAGATGCCGATTTAAGCGGTGCTGATTTAACAGGGAGTATTTTTCTAACCCAAGCGCAGGTGAATGCGGCCAAAGGTGATAAACAAACAAAATTACCTTCTTCTTTAACGATGCCAACACATTGGATGTAAAATGGAGCGTTTTCTGTATAAACAGGAGATGCTTTTTTTATTTCCATAAAGTGAGTGCGAAACAATTGTTCTTTCGTGAACTATTTGAATTCAATGGAGATGTTTCGTTCTTATCATATATGAGGAACATGAAACAGCGTTCATGCGAAAGAAGTACCACCAAGGCGGATTATGAGGAACAAGAAACAGGGTTTAAGCGAAAGAAGTACCGCCAAGGCAGATTATGAGGAACATGAAACAGTGTTCATGCGAGAGAAGTATCACCAAGACGGATTATGAGGAACAAGAAACAGGGTTTAAGCGAAAGAAGTACCGCCAAGGCAGATTATGAGGAACATGAATCAAAGTTAATGTGAAGGAAGTACCGCCAAGGCAGTTTATGAGGAACATGAATCAAAGTTTAAGCGAAAGAAGTACCGCCAAGGCGGATTATGAGGAACATGAATCAGGGTTTAAGCGAAAGAAGTACCGCCAAAGCCGATTATGAGGAACATGAATCAGTGTTTAAGCAAAAGAAGTACCGCCAAGGGAGATTATGAGGAACAAGAAACAGCGTTCATGCGAAAGAAGTACCTCCAGAGCCGATTATGAGAAACATGAAGCAACATTTTAGCGAAAGAAGTACCTCAAGCCAAGGAGGGTACCACTCCAAAAACACGCATAATATCTATATCTTTGGGGGAAATCAAACCTTTCGAAAAAATCACACAATTCAATTGCTATTGTAACAACAATAGTGTACGATACATAGTATAAGATAAATACTGTATGACATATAGTAAAACTAAATGAGGTGGGTGAATGAGTTCTTTATTAAATTCATTAATGACAGAGCTTAGGAGAGGAACATTGACACTAGCCGTGTTAAGTCAATTACGGACACCGCAATATGGATATTCACTTGTACAGTTATTGGAGGATTCGGGCATTGCCATTGATCAAAGTACATTATATCCATTGCTTCGCAGATTAGAAAAACAGGAGTTAGTGTCGAGCAGTTGGGATACATCTGAGAGTAGACCCCGTAAGTATTATGTTTTAAGTGACTATGGATTAGAGATCTTTATGCAATTAAAAAGAGAATGGATAAAGAATTCGAAAGAGCTCTATAGCTTATTAAAAGGGGAGGAAGACAATGAATCTGATTGACATTTATATTCATGAAGTGACTCGGAGGCTGCCTGAAAAAAATCGTGAGGATATTGCGCTTGAGCTACGATCGACAATTGAGGATATGTTGCCGGACGATTACAGTGAGAAAGATGTAAAGATGGTTCTAGAAAAGCTGGGAAATCCCGCAGTACTCGCAAGCAGATACCGTGATCAACCGATGCACCTCATTGGTCCACACTATTATGATGTATATATTACATTGTTAAAAATGATTTTGCCGATTGCCATGATGATTACATTAATCTCGAACATTGTCGATTATTTTATTCAATATAGCGGGGATGAAGCCCTCATTAATGTGTTCTTCCATATTTTCGGTGAAGGAGTATGGGGAATCATTGAAGCTGGTATTCAAGTCTTTTTCTGGTTAACACTTACTTTCGCAATTATTGAACGAACCGATAAAGGAAAAGAAGGTCAACCATTTACGAAAAGAAAGATGAAATGGAACCCGGATGATTTGAAAAACATTTCTTATATTCCGAAGAGAAAGGCAATCACGAAATGGGAAGTGTTTGGAAGTTTATTTTGGACCGCAATTTGGGGAACCGTTTATTTTTATGCAAATCAACTTGTAGGCGTATACCGAGGTGGCGAAGGCAGGCTGGATTTTATAAAACCTGCATTTAATCAAGATGTATTACTTCACTATGGCCCTCTTGTTTTCATTGTAATTGTGGCTGAAATCGCATTGGCTCTTTATAAATTAAATAAAGGACAGTGGACGAAAAAAACGGCGATATTCAATTTTGCTGTTCAATTGATTGGAACAATTGCCTTCATAGTCGTATTAGTACAGCCAAATTTATTAAACCAAGATTTCATTGTGTATATGTCTGATCTATTTACCATTTCATCTAATCAATTGGAAACGTGGATTGTTGGGGGAGGAAGTTTTATCTTTATTATATCTGCTGCAATTAATGTATATGATGGTTTTCGTAAGGCGAAAATTCGCTAAGTTTTTTTAAAATAAAATGCTTGGAGTCGTTGTGAACTGACTCCAAGCATTTTTGCATAAATTAAAACGCCGCAGTCCAGCCTGCATCTGCAGTAAGCACAGTGCCGTTAACAAAGCTTGATTCATCAGAAGCTTAGAAGAGGGCAACTTGCGCGATTTCTTCTGGTTTGCCTGTTCTCGGCATAACTGCTTGTACTGGCTTCGTACGACCAAAACCAAATTCATTGATGCTCTTCATTGAAGCAGCGATATTGGTTTCGACTCCACCCGGTGCGATGGCGTTACAACGAATGCCTTGGGTGGCATACATGTAGCCAGTATTTTTTGTAAGACCTACGACTGCATGTTTGGATGCACCGTATGTGGCACCTGCATGTGCACCGTTTAATCCGCCAGTAGAAGCAACGTTTACGATGACACCTTTTCCTTTTTCTAAAAAGATAGGGATCGCTTTGCGCATTGCACGCATAACACCTTTTGTATTCACATCAAATATTAAATCCCATCTTTCATCAGTAATGTCGCCGACAGGTTCAAATCCATCCATAATTCCGGCATTATTGACAAGAATATCTAACGTCCCATATTCATTAACGGCTGTATCAATCATGTTCTCGATATCTTGTAATTGTGCAACATTTGCTTTCACTGCTTTAGCGACACCATTATTGCTAGTAATGCCCTTTACAACTGCTTCTGCACCTTCTAAGTTAAGATCGGCAACAATGACTTTGGCACCTTCTTTTGCATACAATTCTGCAATGGCTTTTCCCATACCAGATGCGGCACCTGTCACAACGGCTACTTTTCCTTCAAGCTTCATCTCACTAGCCCCCTATATGGTTTTATCTTTTGTACACTTTAAGCTTAATGTTCTATAATGTGAGTATCAATATGCAAAAGGATCCCGAAATGTTGATAAACATACATAACATCATGGAATTGTTGAAAACGGGAAGAATAATAGACGTTTAGGTGGTGTTTTGTTATGAAAAATGATCGAAGAATTAGTAAATCAACGAAAGCGTTAAAGAATGCATTGATTACACTAATGGGAGAAAAGGATTTTAAAAAAATTTCAATCACCGACCTCGTTCAATCAGCGGATCTCAACAGAGGGACGTTCTATAAACACTACGAAACGAAAGAAGATCTATTAAATGAACTGATTGATGATGTAATGGAAGATCTCGTACATTCGTATAGAGAACCATACCTTCATACGGATACATTTACTATAGAAGAGCTTACAACGTCGACTGTGAAAATTTTTGAGCATGTCGAGTCATACTCAAAATTTTACACAATTATCATAAACTCAAATGTTTTACCAGGCTTTCATAATCGCATCTGTAATGTTTTAAAACAATTGGCACAATCTGATTTAGAAGTAGAAATAAGACCAAATGAAAGAATAAATGCCGAATTACTTGCTAGTTATAATGCTTATGCTATTTTTGGACTTATTGTTGAATGGGTAAATGGCGGGTTTAAATACACCCCTGCATATATGGCAGAACAACTAATCGAAATTTTGTCTAATCGTACAAATAAAATGACTATAAAGACTTCAATGATGGGGACGGGGCGTTTCCCATTGGATGGAATATTTGAAGGTAAGAATATGTAAGGGGTATCTTCATTGAGGAATCAAAATAAAGCATTACTTTTTACTTTACTAATGCTTTTTTCTTAAAAAAAACTCCAATCGCAAAAAACGGGCCGGTTTGTTGATTAATAACTTGTAAGAAAATGTTCCTTTTGTCGTCAAAGAGCGTGATTATGGAATAAGAAAGGACATTACATATTGTCATAGAAAATATGTAATGTCCTGTAAGTTATTTATATTTTAAATTATAATGTTAATCCACCATCTACAAGAACAATTGAACCAGTCATATAACTTGCTCTATCTGAAGCTAGGAAAGCTACCATTTCTGCGAGCTCTTTCGGATCAGCGTAACGGCCCATTCTCATATTGGAAACTTCGTCTGGCACGTAACCGCCTTTTGCAAATTGTGCTTCAACACCAGTTGTTAAAGCAGTTCTCACACCGCCGGGACAAAGGGCATTAATGCGGATTCCTTTTTTTGCATATTCCATTGCAGCGCCTTTTGTAAATCCTACTACTGCATGCTTACTCGCAGAATAAACAGCTACGCTATGTTCAGGACGAACCCCTGCAGTAGAAGCAGTATTAATAATAGAACCGCTTCCTTGTCCTTCCATTACTTTTAATACATATTTCATTCCAAGGAAGACTCCTTTTACATTAATAGCCATAATACGATCAAATTCGGACTCCTCTACTGAAGTGAATGGAGCGAATTTTTGAATAATACCTGCATTATTGAAAAATATATCAATGCGGCCATATGTTTCTACTGTCTTATTTACATAGTTTTGCACATCTTCGGTTTTTGAAACATCTGCTTGAACGAAGATTCCTTCGCCACCTAGTCAAGTCCTTAATATTGTGTAAAATCCTATACAATGTTTTCAACCTGTTATGATATTTGGGGTTAATCCTTCCCCTTTACATTTTTTTAGCGAAACTTCCATGGGTCTTTTACTCCATATCCAGTCAAGGGTGTCAAAGGTGGTTTTCCTTTGATAGCCTTGACTGGATATGGAATAATCCAAGAATGGAAGTTACCTTAAAAATGAAACATAGCTATCTCTTAATAGATTTTTGTTTTGAATATACGGTCTCTTGATAATGCATTAAAACAGCTCCAACTAACCGAAAAGCAGACTGTGTATTTGGAAAGATACGGATAACTCTTTCTCTTCGACGTACTTCTTGGTTTAAACGTTCAAGAGAATTTGTACTACGAATGTGGCATCGTATATCTTCCGGGTACTCCATGTATTGAATGGTATCTTCGAACCCTTCATCTAAAATAGAGAGTGCCTGTTTATACTTAGAATTTTCACCAAACTGATCCATCAGCTCCTCTTTACATTTCCGGGTGTCTTCGATAGTGACCGCTTCAAAAATACGCTTTATCATCATTCGAATATCGGCGGAGTCTTTTTTAGGTAGTCTTTCAATGATATTTCGTTTAAAATGTACGTTACACCTTTGCCAGCTAGTTCCAATGAATTCTCGTTGAATGGCTTTTTGTAGTCCTTGATGAGCATCTGAAATCACTAACTTTGGAGATTGAAGACCTCGTGATTTAAGTTGTTTAAAAAAATGGCTCCAACTCTCAAAACTTTCAGCGTGATCTACACTTAGACCAAGTATTTCACGCTTTTTGTGATCCGTAATAGCTGTGGCAATATAAACAGCTTTAGAGACTACACGGTTATGTTCTCTAACTTTTATATACATTGCATCCAAAAAAACAAATGGATAGTATGTTATATTTAAAAGTAGTTTTTACCTCAATCATTGACGATAGGATCAAGCTTCTGAGTAAGGGAAGAAACGAATGACTTCGAGATATTTTCGCCACAAAGTTGTTCTACTATGTGCGTAACCTTACGGGTAGAAACCCCATTGATAACCATCTCCAGCATAGAGAGAACTAAAGCCTGGTCGCACCGAGAATATTTTTCAAAAACGGAAGATGAAAACTCCCCATTTCGAGTTCTAGGCACTCTTAGTTTTATTTTACCGATACTCATGGTTAGTTCTCTTTCATAGTAGCCATTGCGGTAATCTAGACGTTCAGGAGAGCGTTCATAAGCGTCCGCATGTAAATAATCATCTCTTTCCTTTTCCATGTACTCATTTAAAACTAAAACAATCGCTGATTTAATAACTGCGTCAATATTGGAATTCAAAACAGATTCTTTTAAAAGATCCATATCTAGGTTAAACTGTAATTGGGTCATTTTATATTCCTCTTTTCATTGTTTATCGTCGTTGAAAACATTGTTTCCAAGAGGGATTAAAATGACTCTTTTCTTTTTACACAATTATATGGACTTAATCCGCCACCTTGTTCTTTTACTAAATTTAATGTTTCTTCCCCTGTTTCTTTATTGAAATCGACTAATGCAACAGTTGCACCCTCACTTGCAAGTTTTAAACTGCTCGCTCTTCCAATACCGCTTCCTGCTCCAGTGATAACAGCAATTTTATTTGATAATTCCATGTATATCTCCCCTTGTTTATTATTTAGTACATCAACTATTCTATCGCTTGTAATGTTAAATATATTGTATTATCTTACGATTAATAGTATTTATTTAATGGAATAAATTTGAAGGAGATAATGAAATAGATGGAGATAAACTTAGCAGACTTACAATATATATGTGAATTGTTTTATAAATCCCACCAAATATCCGTATATTTTATAAATCAATTTGGTGAATTTGAATATGAACTTTCGAAAAGTGATTTACGGGAAAACTCGTATTATGCGCCTATTAAGGAACAGATAAGTGTATACACGTATGAAGATGACCCAAATGATTTTCCTATTTTTTTTACCAATTCAAATTTGAACTTTTTCTTTATAAATCTAAAAAAATCCCAACTTTTTTTAGGTACAATTATTGTCGGACCGGTCCTTGAATCAAAAATATCTGATGAAGATATCAACAAAATTATGGACGCTTTTAAAGGGGGATTGAATAAAAGGAAACTTATTGAATACTATCAATCTGTGCCCATTATGGATAAGCAGCAACTGCTGGCGATTAGTTTATTAATGTATTATTTAATTTATCGAAAAAAATTAGATAAAACATTTGTCGTACAAAACAATCACGACTTGAACCCTGATTTGATAGAAGTAGCAGACCTAGATCTTGAGCTATCTAAAGGTAGAAGGAATTTTCTCTTTCATTCCAATCTTTCATATGAGAGGGTTGTGCTAGATTATGTCAAAAATGGACGCATCGATAAATTAAAAGATATTTTTGATTACTCCATTGTTGGTGAAGCAGAACTAGGCTTATTATCGAAGCGGAATCGATTAAGAAGTGAAAAAAATTTAATGATAACGGGAATTGCTCTAGTCTGCAGAGCAGCCATAGAAGGCGGATTAAATGATGAAACGGCATTTACATTAAGTGATTTCTATATTCAAAAACTAGAAGAACGAGGGAATCTAAAGGCAATATTAAAAGTGACCGAAGAAGCCATAAAAGATTTTACCAATCGAGTATATCAATTAAATGAAGCAAAATATTCTGCACCGATTATCGAATGTCAGCATTATATTTATAATCATCTTTATGGAAACATTACACTTGATAATCTTGCAGAACTGTGTTGTTTAAGCCCTAATTACTTATCCTCACTTTTTAAAAAGGAAGTAGGTATACCAATTAGCGAATATATACAACAGCAGCGAATAGAAGAAGCCAAAAAACTACTAGTTCTGACAAAACATCCGATATCTGATATCAGCACATGGCTAAATTTTAATGATCAAAGCTATTTTATAAAGGTATTTAAAAAATTCATTGGTATAACCCCAAGGCAGTTTAGAAGTGAGCATTCATCTGGACACAATTCTTCACGATGATAGCTTTAGAAAAATTCTACTAGGAAATAGTTCTGAGGTAATGTATTATTGACAGATATAAGGCAATATTGCTAAAATTAGAGCAAAGTATATACAACTTAAATATGGATTGTTACTGTTCGGCAGGCAAAACCTAAGTTTGTGAAGGGATATCTTTAATGGTATTCTTATTATCAAATTTAGGTTTTTTTGTTGAGGTAAGAAAGTACAAATTTTATTGTGTTAGCAGTAGTACAAAGTATCTGCAATGTCTAGCTCCAGCGCCTATCGACTAGCGTACTTCAGGACTCCTCCCTACGATAAGTCAACATCGATTCGCCCTTTTGGGCTCATCGTGTTTCCTTTATCTCAGTCGAAGTCCCTCCAGTCCGTACGTCGATGAGCAAGGCGCTTGTGCTTTTCTTATTGTTTTTGATTTAAAAATATTTTAATCAAGGGCGAGTGGGAAATGAAAATTAAAAAGATATTAAACAATAATGTCGTTATATCTGAAAACGAATGCAATCAGGAAATTGTCGTCATGGGCCGGGGACTGGCCTTTCAAAAAAAGGTCGGGGAAATCTTTGATTCTGCTAAAGTTGAGAAGACCTTTGTTTTGGAGACGCAAGGAATTTCAGAAAAGCTTGCAAGGTTATTGAGGGATACGTCTGAACTATATTTGAACATCGCTTCAAAAATTATGGACTACGCACAGTCTCATCTTCCTTACAAACTAGATGAATATTTATATGTTGCGTTGACTGATCACTTAAGCTTTGCGATTAGCAGATATAAACAAGGAATTCATTTAAAAAATCCATTGCAATGGGAAATTCGGAAATATTATAAGCAGGAGTATCAAATTGCACTAAAGGCGCTCGAGATTATTGAAAACGAGACAAACATAACATTAGGAGAGGACGAGGCTGCTTCAATTGCCCTTCATTTAGTTAATAGTCAGTTATCAGGCGAGAACATGGCGGCGGCTGTTCAAATTACTGAGATGGTAAATACAATTCTGAATATCGTAAAATATCATTTCAAAATGGAGTTAGACGAGAATTCAGTGAATTACGAACGGTTTTTAACCCATCTTCGCTTCTTTGCTGTTCGCTTTGTTCGCAAAGAAAAACTCGATGAGACCGTCGATCCGTTCTTTTTTGATCAAATTCAATTAAAGTATCCAAATGCTTTTGAATGTACGAAAAAAATCGCCGCTTATTTAAACAATCAATTTAATTGGGAATTAACAAAAGATGAAGAAGTTTATTTAACGGTGCACATCCATCGAGTTACAAACCGTCAAAAAATGAAGGAAGGATCCGATTAGGAAAAAGCCTAAAATACATTTTATGAAAGCGTTGACATCCATTGAAAGCGCTGTTACAATAAATTTAAATTAAATCATAAATTCTTTTAGGATTGTTACTGGTCATGCAGGCTAAACCTAAATTGCTCCGTCGCTGATTGACGTGTGCAATTTAGGTTTTTTATTTTTCAATGCTGTCCAGCGGCGAGCTTTTCTAATAAGGAGGCGGATCTTCATCCATACAAATTTAATAACTTCGTTTAGGAATGTAACCTCTTTGGGCATAACCTGAACTAATCTGAAAAGGCATATTTATGTGTATTCAGATTAGTTCAGGTTTTTTAGTTGAAAAATGATAACAGAAGGAAGGGTCATTTGATGAAATATGAACAACTAGCTAAAGACATTATTGAAAATGTTGGCGGCAAAGAAAATGTAAATAGTGTTGTCCATTGCATTACCCGTTTACGCTTTAAATTAAAAGATGAGGGGAAAGCAAATACAGAGGTTCTCAAAAATATGGAAGGCGTCGTTACGGTCATGAAAAGCGGTGGACAATATCAAGTGGTCATCGGCAATCATGTGCCTGATGTGTATAAAACAGTTGTAGAGATCGGCGGCTTTCAAAATCAATCACCAGTTGAAGAAGAGGGAGACAAGAAAAAGCAAGGCGTGTTTAATAGTTTCATCGACATCATTTCTGGTATCTTTACTCCGACATTAGGGGTATTAGCAGCAACAGGGATGATTAAAGGATTTAACTCCTTATTTGTCGCATTGGGCTGGATTAGTGATAAATCCGGAACGTATCAAATTCTAAATGCAGTTGGCGATGCCTTGTTCTACTTCTTCCCAATCTTCCTTGGCTATACTGCAATGAAAAAATTTGGGGGAAGTCATTTTATTGGAATGGCGATAGGGGCTGCGTTAGTCTATCCAACGCTATCGGGGTTAATGGCAGGTGATCCGTTATACACCTTATTTGCTGGAACGATGTTTGAATCACCAGTCCATATCACGTTTCTAGGTATTCCAGTCATATTAATGTCTTATTCTTCATCAGTAATTCCAATTATTATTTCAACCTTTGTTGCAGCGAAATTTGAAAAGTGGTTGAAAAAGGTTATTCCTGATGTTGTAAAAATGTTTTTAGTTCCATTTTTCACATTACTTATCATAGTTCCGCTTACATTCATTGTCATTGGACCAATTGCTACATGGGCAGGACAGCTTATCGGACAACTTACCCTTTGGTTAATTGGTTTAAGTCCAATTATTGCAGGGATTTTCCTTGGAGCATTCTGGCAAGTATTCGTTATCTTTGGTCTGCACTGGGGCCTTGTCCCGATTGCAATTAATAATATAATGGTCATGGGTCAAGATACAATCTTGTCATTAATTTTTGGAGCTACATTTGCACAAATTGGGGCAGTCCTTGCCATTATGCTTAAAACTAAAGATAAAAAATTAAAATCTTTAAGTATTCCAGCGTTTATTTCCGGTATTTTTGGTGTGACAGAGCCGGCGATATATGGTATTACGCTTCCAAGAAAAAGACCGTTTATCATTAGCTGTATCGCTTCTGCTATCGGCGGAGGAATTATCGGTGCCTTTAAGGTAAAGGGATATATTATGGGTGGTCTTGGCATATTTGCCTTCCCGAGCTTTATTCATCCAAAAGAAGGAATTACAATGGACCTTTGGGGGGCAGCCATCGGAGCTTTAGTAGCGTTCATTCTAGGTTATATTCTAACTGCCTTATTTGGCGGAAAAGAAAAAAAGCATGAAGAAGCTGTTGCACCGACGACGCCACAAAAACAAGCAACAGGTCATTTGAAAAATGAAATCATTTCAAGTCCATTTACTGGTGATGTTAAATCTTTATCTGAACTAAAAGACGCCGCATTTGCATCGGGCGCACTTGGAAAAGGTGTCGCGATTGAACCGTCAGAAGGTAAATTGGTTTCACCTGCTTCTGGTACGGTTTCAGCATTATTTCCAACCAACCATGCGATTGGGATTACAACCGATCAAGGTGCAGAAATTTTAATTCATATTGGAATGGATACTGTCCAGTTGGATGGGAAATATTTTTCCGCCCATACAACACAAGGTGCTCGCGTTGAAAAGGGGCAACTGCTTATTGAGTTTGATATAGACAAAATTAAAGAGGCGGGCTTCTTATTAACAACACCAGTAGTTGTGACAAACCATGAGCATTACCATTCAGTCTTAACGACTGAAAATCAGGTGAAAGCAGGCAACCGATTGATCGAGTTACAGGTTAAATAAGAAAATTAACACTTAGGGTTGTAATCTCTATAAGATTGCTTCCCCTTCTTAATACTATAAAAAGTAAAGGAGTTTTTATCATGACAAAAAATTCATTTCCTAAAGATTTTTTATGGGGGGGTGCCCTTGCTGCTAATCAAGTAGAAGGTGCCTATCTTGAAGGTGGTAAAGGATTGACAACAGTTGATCTTATGCCAACAGGAAAAAAACGATGGGATATTGCAATAGGGAATGTCGAATCCTTTGAACCTATGGAAGGTGAATTTTATCCTTCTCATGTAGCAATAGACTTTTATCACCGTTATAAAGAAGATATTGCTCTCTTTGCAGAAATGGGATTTAAAGCGTTGCGTGTGTCAATATCCTGGGCAAGAATTTTCCCAAATGGAGACGACCAAGAACCAAATGAAGCGGGATTGAAGTTCTATGATGACTTGTTTGATGAACTCTTAAAGCACGGAATTGAACCGGTAGTGACAATTGCCCATTTTGATGTACCTATTCACTTAGTTGAGGCGTATGGAAGCTGGAGAAATCGTAAATTGGTTGAGCTTTTTGAAACATATTCGAAAACAATTTTTAAGCGATATAAAAACAAAGTGAAATACTGGATGACGTTTAACGAGATTAATATGCTCCTTCACTTGCCGTTTATTGGAGCTGGACTTGTGTTTAATGAAGGGGATAACAAACTGCAAATTCAATATCAAGCAGCCCACCATCAACTCGTTGCCAGTGCTTTAGCGGTGAAAGCGTGCCATGAAATCATCCCGGATGCCAAAATTGGTTGTATGCTTGCTGCGGGAATGACCTATCCGTATACGTGTAACCCGGATGATGTTTATAAGGCGATGGAAAAAGATCGGGAGTCCTTTTTCTTCATTGATGTCCAGTCACGCGGTGAATATCCAGGGTATGCAAAGCGATTCTTTAAAGACAATGGATTGACCATTGAAATGGAACCTGGGGATGAAGAATTGTTGAAAAACGGTACCGTGGACTATATCGGTTTCAGCTATTATGGTAGCCGTGCCACAAGTACTGACCCGGAAATTTTAAAACAAATATCAAGTGGAAATGTGTTTGCCTCTGTTGAAAACCCTTATTTGGAAAAATCCGAATGGGGCTGGCCAATCGATGCGAAAGGATTTCGGATTACTGCTAATCAGTTGTATGACCGTTATCAAAAGCCATTGTTTGTGGTGGAAAACGGGCTTGGTGCAGCAGATGTAGTCACTGCTGAAGGAGAAGTTATTGATGACTATCGGATTGAGTACTTAAGGAAACACATTGCGGCAATGGGAGAGGCGATTCAGGACGGAGTAGAAATGATTGGCTACACTAGCTGGGGACCAATTGACATTGTCAGTGCTTCTACTGGAGAGATGAAAAAGCGCTACGGATATATTTATGTAGATCGTGATAATGAAGGAAACGGTAGCCTAAATCGAATGAAAAAGAAAAGCTTTGATTGGTATAAAAATGTCATTGCTACGAATGGTGAGAATCTTTAACCTTTGTCATTCATTTAAAGAAGGTTTATAATTAGTATAAATCGAATAATGAATTTTCAGGATTGTGACTGGTAAAGCAGGCAAAACCTAAGAAAGCATAGAATCTTGTTCAGGCAAGATAATTTCTTTCTTAGGTTTTTTGTTTTTATGTGGAACACTATATAAAAAAAATGAGGAGGAATAAAAATGGATACGAATGCTAAAAAATTTCCCGAATCTTTTTTATGGGGAGGAGCAACAGCGGCAAACCAATTGGAAGGTGGATTTCACGATGGAAATAAAGGAATGAATATTGCAGATGTGCTTCCGGGAGGAAAAGAACGTTTAACAATCCTACAGTCACCGGGATTTGACTTCCAAATCGATGAAAGTAAGTACAGTTATCCGAATCATGAGGCGATTGACTTTTACCATCGATACAAAGAAGATATCGCATTATTTGCTGAAATGGGCTTTAAAGCATATCGGATGTCCATTGCATGGACAAGAATTTTTCCAAATGGGGATGAATTAGAACCAAATGAAGAAGGATTGGCCTTCTATGATCGTGTTTTTGATGAGTTGCATAAATATGGTATTGAACCGGTTGTCACTATCTCCCATTATGAAATGCCCGTTAATTTAGTAAAAGAATATGGAGGCTGGAGAGATCGTAAGGTTGTTACATTCTTTGAAAGATACGTGAACGCTATTTTTACCCGTTATAAAAATAAAGTGAAATATTGGATGACGTTTAATGAAATCAATAGTGGTCTAATTATGCCGATTATGGGGTTGGGTTTTGCTATCCATAAGGAAGAGGACCGTTTCCAAGGGACATTCCAAGCTTATCATCATCAATTTGTTGCTAGCAGTATTGCAGTAAAAGCTTGTCATGAATTAATCCCAGATGCCAAAATTGGTTGTATGATTTTATTTGCACCTGTTTATTCTTATGACAGTAATCCGGAAAATGTGATGTATGCACTGCAAGAAGAGAACGTATTTAATTATTTTTGTGCAGATGTTCAAGTACGTGGTGAATATCCAACATTTATTAAACGTTATTTCAAGGAGCATAATATTAACTTAGATATTCGTGAAGGCGATCTTGAACTGATTAAAAAGCATACAGTAGACTATATCGGTTTTAGTTACTACATGTCCCGGACCGAGAAGAAAGACAAGGGGACACAAGAAAATATACAAGGTAATATTATGTCGGGAGTAAAAAATCCATTTTTAAAAGCGAGTGATTGGGGTTGGGAAATTGATCCAATCGGATTAAGAATATCATTAAATAAACTATATGGAAGATATCAAGTACCCTTATTCGTTGTTGAAAATGGGTTAGGAGCGTATGATAAAGTAGAGGAAGATGGCTCTATTAATGATGACTACCGAATTGATTATATCCGTGAACATATTCATGCAATGGGTGAAGCCGTTGAAGATGGTGTAGAGTTAATGGGATATACTAGCTGGGGATGTATTGATTTGGTAAGTGCTTCAACTGGAGAATTCGAAAAGCGCTATGGTTTCATCTATGTTGACAAGCATGATGATGGAAGCGGAACATTAGAGCGCAAGAAGAAAAAATCTTTCTATTGGTACAAAGATGTTATTGCATCAAATGGTGAAAAGTTATAAATTTGCCTAAACGGATGTTTTAAAAGGGGGGGATTTCAATGAAGTCCCCCTTCTTACTTCTAAAATCTTGTGAAAAGGAGAATCCAAATGAGTAAATCGAGCAGTTCTTTGACTGGTTATGTTGGTACGTATACAAAAGGTGATAGTGTTGGTATTTACAAATTTTCTTTAGATACTGAACAACCGGAGATTAAAGATGTACAGGTAGCTGCCAAACTGGGCAACCCTACATATTTGACCATTAGTGAGGATAATCGGTATCTCTATTCTGTTATCAAAGATGGAGAGTCAGGTGGTGTAGCCGCTTACTCTATTTCAGGTGAAACAGGTGAATTAACATACCTAAACAGTCAGCTAACTGAAGGGGCCTCTCCTTGCCATGTTAGTGTTGATAATGAAAATAATCATGTAGTTACAGCCAATTATCATAAAGGAACAGTTGAATTGTATGAAGTAAACAGTGAAAATGGCATGGTTGCTCCGGCATCATCAACCATTCAACATGAAGGATCCGGTCCTAATAAAGAAAGGCAAGAAAAACCACATGTCCATTATTCGGGTTTTACACCTGAAGGAAAGTACATTGCTGTAATTGATTTAGGAATCGACAAATTAATTACATATGCAAACAATGATGGTGTACTGGAAGAAGTGAGCTGTTTATCTCTAACTCCGGGAAGTGGACCGAGACATCTCGAGTTTCATCCAAATGGAAAACACGCCTATCTAATGACTGAGCTTAGTTCAGAAGTGATAACTTTATCTTATGATAGTGAAAATGGCACCTTTGAGGAGATTCAATCCTTATCTACGATTCCGGCTGACTTTACGGAAAACAATCAGGGCAGTGCAATCCATGTCACAACTGATGGCCGTTTTGTCTATGTTTCTAATAGAGGACATAATAGCATTGCCGTCTTTAGTGTCAACCAAGAATCAGGGGAACTGACATTTATTGAGCACACATCTACTGAAGGGGATTGGCCTAGGGATTTTGAGTTAGATCCATCTGAACGATTTGTAGTGGCTTCTAATCAGGAGTCAGGGAATTTGGTGTTATATACAAGAGATGAAACTACAGGAAAGTTAACGCTTATCCAATCCGATATTTCCGTTCCTTTTCCCGTGTGTGTGAAGTTTTTGAATGATTGATTGAAAGTATGTGTTGTGGCCAGAATAGCCTCGGCATTCGTATGTAAATTCCTACTAAATAGCTCAGAGTCAATAATGGCTCTGAGCTTATTTGGGGTTTAAGTTTGTGCAATTTCCTACATTATCGGAACTACTTTATGTCAGCTTTTTACTTTTTCGCTCGTAAAATCGATCGTAAAAAATTCCGAGTAATCCCGTAAATGATAATCGGCTACTTTACTTTGACCTTGAAAAATGCACGTTGAAATTCCTAATTCCTTTGCGGGCAATAAGTCTAATTCTCTGTCCCCAATAGCTAAATCGATTTTGTGCTTTGAATGTAAATGAATATATGCTGCCGCGTTAGGTTTACGGGGAAATCCATCGTCGATAGTAACCATTTCAACAAAGTATTTGCTCCATCCATAATATTCTAAAATGGCTAAAACGCCTTTCCTATGCTTATGTGTCATAATTACATTTTTATTTGCAAATTTTAAGATCTCCTCTACATGTTCAAAAGGTTTACTATCTTTAGGTAATAATTGTTTCCTTAAATGATTAATTTCTTCCTCTTGAGCAGGCGAAATATTGTAATATTCAAGTGCATGGGAATACGAAATTTTTAACTTTTCGTAGATTTCTTGTTTATCCACCGAATCACCTAAAACGTGAGAAAGGATCTTTGTATACCCAGGATATGTATCAAATAATGTTCCGTCAAAGTCCCACAAAATATTCAATTTAACCACCCTTTTTCTAATTATATTAGTATAAGTTCGCCAAACGATCCTAAACTCCTTCATTAGCAAATTCACTCGATAGAAGAACAGGGTTTATCTAAGTATCCATAATCTGTGAGTTTAGACCAAACAAACTTAAACAGGTATCTAAGATGTAGGCTAGCCTTTTGAAAAAAAGCACTTTCCCTATTGTAAAAAAGTAGGGGGGGAATGACCCTTTGTTGATATAAATGACTCAGCTGGATAATAGTCGATAATTTTTACAAGTTGTTTTGCCATATAGTCGGGGTGCGGTTCAAGTCCATTTTTTATCCAGTCTAATATCAAACCTAAAATACCATTGGCATAAAAAGTTGTATAAAGGTTGTTATCCAAATTAGGATCTTGTGGTGTTAATAGAGTAATGTCTTTTTTGATGAACTTTGCAATAGAGTGTAAAAAGGATTCCTCAAATCCAGGGATTGATTGAAATTTCCCCCATAGTTTATAGAAATCTTTATTTTCCATAATGTGATCAAATACGATGATATCTGATGAGGATAAAGAGTTTAAATGAATCATATTTTTCCTTTTGTAAGGATGTTTGAAGGTTTCTACGAGCGCTGTTGTTTTGTCAGTAATCATTTCTTCGGCCAATTCTTCTTTAAAGTTGTAGTGACGATAGAAGGTTGCACGGTTATAATCGGCACGGTTCACGATGTCTGTCACAGTAATTTGTTCATAGTTTTTTTCCTCCATTAATCTAATAAAAGCCTGTTTTAATTGCAATTTGGTTCTGCGCACCCGTTTATCCAAATTTTTATCCGTGTGTATCATGTGATTCCCTCCTAAACATTTAATTATTTTAAACATATTTATGATATCTGTTGTTTATCAATACAACATGAAGTAATTTACTGATTGAATGATTTTACTGAAGGAAACTATAGTTGTAGCAAGGGATTATATAGCAAATGCAATTTTTTTGAATTTTCCCTACCTTTAATTAATAGTGTATCATATTTTAAATATTTCAGTGAGGGGGCTTGGGCTAATGGATAAACAGTGGGATTCCAGCTTTGATGTTGTAGTCGTTGGTTCTGGAGCAGGTGGATTAACCGCAGCATTAACTGCAAAGCTACACGGTCTTTCAGCTATTGTTGTAGAAAAAACGGAGCTTTTTGGCGGCTCGACGTCTAAATCGGGTGGCACGGTGTGGGTACCAAATAACTTCTATTTAGAAGATGCCGGTGTAGGTGATTCGTATGAACAGGCAAGTGCATATCTGGATGCAACCGTGGGTGATCGGGTACCTCAATATTTAAAGGATGCGTACTTGGTAAGAGGTCCCGAGATGATAAAATACCTCCATGAAAATACGGAACATGTCAGATGGGAATATACCCCTGGGTATTCAGATTATTATCCGGAGTTGCCTGGCGGAAAACCTAGTGGGCGGGCAATCGAAGCCCAACTTTTCAACCTTCATAAACTGGGCAAGGATGAAAAAAGTATGCGTAAATCTGGGCTCCCAACGAAGGGAATGGTATTGAAGTCAAGCGAATTTCATAAAGTAAATATGATTACGCGGACATGGATTGGGAAAAAGACGTCATTGAAAGTAGGCATGCGTCTTATTCGTACGAAGCTAAGTTCTTATAATCCGGCTACACTTGGTGAGGCACTCGTTGCCCGGTTATATGCTTCACTTAAAGAGGCGGGTGGGAAGGTTTGGCTATCTACTCCATTTCACGATCTTGTATATGAAAATAATCGTGTTACTGGCATTATTGCCGAACAAAATGGAAGAAAAATAAATATAGAAGCCCGTCATGGTGTCATTTTTGCATCAGGTGGATTTTCGCACAATCAGAAGCTCAGAGAAAAGTATTTACCCCAACCATCCGAAACGGAGTGGACATTATCCTCTGAGGGACAAACGGGCGATGTTATTGGTGCTAGTCGTAAATTAGGAGCAAAATTGGACTTGATGGATAAGATGTGGGGAACACCAACATCAATCCCTCCAGGTTCCCCCGCATTTATGCCTGTGGCAGAACGGGCAACTCCGGGGTTAATTATTGTAAATAGTGAAGGGGAACGTTATTTAAATGAATCGGTTCCTTATCATGAGTTTGTAGATAAAATGTACGAAAATAATAAAGGTAGTGCAACAACAATCCCATCTTGGATGATTTTTGATCATACGGTGAAAAAGCGGTATCTCGTTTTTGGCATCATGCCCGGTCAAGCATTCCCAAAAACTTGGATTGAAACAGGTTATACGAAAGTGGCGGAAACGCCAGAAGATTTAGCAGAAAAAATCGGTGTACCACCAAAGAAACTAGCAGCAACTATTGCTCGATTTAATAAGCTCGCTAAGGATGGACACGACCAAGATTTCCAACGTGGTGTAAGTGCTTACGACCGCTATTATGGTGACCCAACGTTAAACAATCCTAATTTAGCCCCGCTGGAAAAAGCACCATTCTATGCGATTCCCATTTATCCTGGGGACATTGGGACAAAAGGTGGGCTAGTCACGGATAACCTTGCAAGAGTCCTTCATGAAAACGGACAGCATATCCAAGGCTTGTACGCTACTGGAAATTGTGCTGCAGCTGTGATGGGAGAAACTTATCCAGGACCTGGTGCAACAATAGGACCGGCGATGGTGTTCGGTTATATCGCAGCAAGTGAGATGGCTGCAGTAGCAGCAAGACTTAAAGAAGCATAGAAAGTTCACTGTAACATGTATTTTTTATTGAAGTATCTCTTTGAGGAGATACTTTTTTTGCTTAAGTAAATTTTAAAAATGTGGGTGTGAATTCTACCTTTCTAATTTGATTGAATCATATTTAGAATATTTTCCTATTGCACTTTAGGTGGAGAGGACTGGCTCAACTACATTATTTCAACATCCATTCATAATTTTTACAAGAGTGGTAAAATGATGTTAGTATTATATATATTCATGTTACCAAAGGAAGGTTTACCCATATGATATATTTAAAAAGTTTCAAACTTTCCCCCCATACAGTCAATAATCCAAATGCATATCCATACAACGTGTTCAAAAATATATCTGAAGAAGTGTTTGTTTTTAATAATATTACGGTTTTGTATGGGAATAACGGTTCCGGCAAGTCCACATTACTAAATATAATAGCAAACAAGCTGGATATTACGGGGGCTGAGGAATTTACAAATCGTGATTACCCGTTAGATTACATGTTGAATTGTTCATATAGCTTAGGGGAAAATCAGGGTGATGGGGAGTCAAGCCAATTACCTCCTAATAGTCTGTATATCAAAAGCGAAGATATTTTATATGAAATCAAGAAGATTCAGCAAGAGGCAGTTCTTAAGGAAGGTTATCTGTACCAACACGCTAAATTGGGGTACACTAAGGAACATTTGGAGAAGTTGAAAGAGTCCTCGCAAATGTACAAACAAATCGAAATTATGAAGTTTGCCAATGAGAAGTATTCTAACGGAGAGACATCCATGCAGATATTCGATGAGTATCTTGTCCCGAATGGATTATACCTACTCGATGAACCCGAAACATCTCTTTCACCAACAAATCAAATTCAGTTGGCGGAAGAAATCAATAAACTAGTAAGATTCTTTAACTGTCAGTTTATTATAGCGACTCATTCTCCATTTATGTTGGGGACACTAGATGCAAAGATTTATAATCTTGACGCTCCCTTTTTGCGAACGAGTAGATGGTCTGAACTTGAAAATGTAAGATTTTTTTACGACTTTTTCAAAGAACGTAAAAATGAATTTGAATAATTGGCTAAAAAGGAGGTAACTGGTTTGGGAGTTGCTATTCTTATTATTTTAATCCCCTTTTTAACTTTCGCTATCATTCTATCAAAAGGAAAAGGAGCATTTTTAATTGCAGGTTATAATACAAAGTCTGACAGTGAAAAGGCTCTATATGATGAAGTAGCTTTGTGCAAATTTATGGGGAAAACCATGTATGGTATTAGCTTTAGCATATTATTATTCGCATTGAGTGAGATGTGGGATAAACAAGTTTTATTTATTATAGGTCTTATTTTAATTTTAACTATTATTATTTTTGCATTGGTGTATACAAATACAGGAAATAGATTTAAAAAGAAGGTTTAAAGATCGGGACATTCATTTAATAGTAGAAAATATTGCATTAAATGGATTCAATAATTTTTAATCGTATTTCTTAATTAACTTTATGCAGTTTAATCCATTCCTTTACCAAGCGCTTTGGGGCAGCGCGCAGATAAGCTTCCTGAATAAGTTCTTTCAGTTCGGCCCAATTTTCATCACTTGGGCTTTGAATAGATACCCAGCCGTGACGGCCAATATAAGGTGTTTTGAGGAACTGCTCTTTCTGCAGCAACCATTCCTGCGTTTCCAGATCTGACTTAAATGATAATCCAGTTCTTTCACTTAATCTAACGAAGGATTTTCCATTGACTTGAAAAGTAGTGTGTCCGAATCCATCGATATGCTCCATGGCCTCAGGAAGGGCTAGACAGATATTGCGCGCATGTTCAAGGATTATCTCCATCTGTGATTTCATACTCTCATTCACCTCCAATTATCTTATGTAGAACCATTCCATTAAGAATATATGTTCGAGTTAAATATAGCAAATAACCGAACCTATTTTCAATGAAAATAATTAAAAGTTAAGAAAAACCTTAAAGAAACTAAAGAAGGATAACTTTCATGTTGTGTAGAAGTAGTAGTCTGATTGTTAATTGACCGGAGTTATTTTTTCAAATTCCGGAAATTCCACAAAAATAAATTTCATACAAATATAGATAACTAAACATTCTATTTCGTAGTAAAACGTTAAGATAGGGGAGGGAGACATCGATGTCAAACCAATGGAAACGACCAAAGTTAACGATTGCAAAGACAAAAAGTGAATGGGTATGGGATATTATTGGCTATTTATTTTATCTTGGATCGATTGCCCTGTTGATCATTGTTTGGAATAAGATTCCGTCTGAAGTTCCGGCACATTATAATGCGGTAGGCGATGTAGATCGCTGGGGGTCAAAAATGGAACTTCTCATTTTGCCGTTTGTTGGAGCCTTCATTTTACTTTTTATGCAAGTACTTGAGAAATTTCCTGAGGTTCATAATTATCCAAGCAGGTTGAACGAATCGAACGCAGAGCAATTTTATTTACATAGCCGAAAGCTTTTAAATCAAATCAAAAATATTTGTTTGATACTCTTTTCGCTAATCCTTGTGGAATCCATTTCAATTGCAAATGACTGGTGGGAAGGCGGTTTTGGGATATGGTTTCTGCCGATAACAATTTTAGGAACGGGGATTCCGATTGTATTAGGGATTATAAAGCAAAGGAAGATTGGAAGGTAGGGGAAGATTGGAAGTAAACCGAATACGATTAAACGGCGGATTTCATAACGATGTTAGTATGATAACATCGTTTTTTTTTTGCTTGTAAAATAGCACCCTACTAAAGTGGAAAAAGTTAAATGAAGTGTATGGGACGGATTCGAGAAGGAAAGAAGGCTATACGGCTCCTCAAGTGCACGAAAAAGCGATATTCGAGAAGGAGAGAAGCTCCAACCGCTCCTCAAGTGCACGAAAAAGTGATATTCGGGAAGGAGAGAAGCTCCAACCGCTCCTCAAGTGCACGAAAAGGTGATATTCGGGAAGGAGAGAAGCTCCAACCGCTCCTCAAGTGCACGAAAAGACGATATTCGGGAAGGAGAGAAGCCAAAATTGCCCATCAAGTGCATGAAAAACCATACGAATAAATAAATAGGAAAAATATTCTTGAAACCTATTGCATGATTAGTGTAAAATTACACTAATAAGTATCGAAAGTAACTATTCGAAGGAGGTATACAATGAATAAAGAGCAAGTCATTGAGCTAATTTCAAACAAAACGAGGCTCATTCGTGTAGAAAAAGGCTATTCGCAAGAAAAGATGGCTGAAATCATAGGGATTTCTAAAAAAACGCTCGTGCAGATTGAAAAAGGCAGAACGTTAGCTGGATGGACAAATATCGTGGCCATATGTGCATTATTCAGAGACAGTGAAGTACTGCAATCAGTACTAGGAGATGAGCCCTTGGAGGTCATTGAAACGATTGCTCATAATAATGTTGATAGACCAAAAAGTAAATCAATGGGCGGAAAAGTTTGGTGGAAGGAAATTGCTAAGAAAGGGGATTTTCGCTTGCAACAAAATATGATTAGTCAGCATTATCGTATTTTGGATAATCAACATGTTCGATGGTTTAGTACATTTGATCTTGAAGAAGCTACAAGTCGTTTAAATGAGTTAACTAATGGGGGAGGAAATAACATATGAAGCCAGTTTTGTATGTAGCCTTACCTCCGTTACTTTTCTCCATTATCGGATTCATCTTTAGTTTGCGTTTTGAACTTATGGCCAGTTGGGGTCAAGATACGATGTTGTGGTATTGGGTAGGTGCAACTGCATCTTATATTTTTTCAATATTGGCAATTGTATACACCCTGTTGGCAGGAATTAAACTAACAAAGATTGATACAATGAATTCTAAATTGTCATTTACTTATTTAATTAGCTCTTTAATTAGTATATTTATCGCGATGGTAGCAATTATTTTGACTACTTTTATTATTTGCGTTTGGCAATCGAAGATATGAGGGGCGGAAAATTGAAGAAAATAGGGATTAGTATTCTCATAATCTGTTTATATAGTTTTCCATTTACTTATTTTTCAATGTATCAAGATTTTATTAATCGTAGTTAGCTTTTTGAATTTAATTCCTCAGTTTATTGTTTTGAGGATAGCAAAAAGATATAAAAGGTAAATTTGAATAGGATAAGTGGGTGATGAAAATGGACAACAAAAACTTTGATACACTAAATGAACAATCCAAGTCTCAGTTACTAGTACTTTCCGAAATAAAAGAGATATTCACTTCATTACAAGAACCATTCTGGATGCGAGGAGGATGGGCAATAGACTTCCTGCTTGGGCGGATCACTCGCCAGCATAACGACATTGATTTAGTTGCATGGGCTTATCGTCGTAAAGAGATTGAACGGGCATTAGTAGAGGCGGGATATGAACTTAAACCCGTAAGTAAATTGCAAACGGACTTTTGTAGGAATGGGGTGGATGTTCAATTTTGCTTTCTAAATCGAAATGATGATGGGCAAATAATCGGAAATGGTATACCGGATTGGATTTGGAGAGAGGATGCATTACCCACTCAACTTTTTGAACTATATCGTCTTTCGGTATTTGTAATGAGCCCACACCAATTATTAGAAGAAAAAGAAGTGTATGAACAAATAGGTCGAACACCGCGTGTGAAGGATGTTGAAAGTAAAAAGCTACTTCGAAAGATCATAGATGATCTAGTAAAATAAGAAAACTACTTAACAAATGCTTGAGGTTAAAAAAGATGAAAACAATCAAACGCGGAGTGGACGTACTCCATCTATATATGATGAAAGTCCCCGACTTCCGTTTGACAAGTAAATATAGGGAATATTTATAGTAGTGTAAGGTATAAATAAAGGGAGGATATCCTGCTTATAATCAGGCACTTTGCTTTACAAGTTTAAAAAACATAAATAATGGATTTTTAAATACCTAAGAGTAGGATAATTCCATGTTGTCACTTATATGAAAGGAATCTTATGCACGAACTAGGATGAAAAAGGAGATGTGTAGAATGGCGGGACACCGATTTAAACCTGAGAAAGCCGAAAAATTACTTGATCCTAAACGTCAGGAGTTGATTCCACCGGAAAAAGTGATTGAACTATTAGATATTCAAAATGGAGATATTATTGCGGATTTAGGCGCTGGAAATGGTTATTTGACACTGCCATTGGCGAAACAAACAAATGAAACCATTTATGCGGTAGATATTGAACCTAAAATGCTTGATCTATTAAAAGGAAGAGCAGAACAGGAGGGTTACCAAAATATTCAGTATATCCAAAGTGATTTGGAAAACATTCAGCTTGAAGACCATAGTGTAAACAAGGCAGTTATTGCGTTTGTTATGCATGAAGTACCTGATATGAAAAAAGCGATAAGTGAGTGTAAGCGTATTTTGAAAGCGAATGGGCGCTTAACCATTCTCGAATGGGAAGCGGTAGAATCTGAGATTGGTCCACCTCTTTTTGAAAGAATTCCCTCCGGTGACTTAAAACAATTTTTGCTTGAGAATGGGTTTCATTCAACCGTCGTTTCCTTGAATCAATCGGTTTATGCAGCTTCGATAGATATGTACTAACTTCGAAGAAGGCAATTTGTTATAGCTAAGGATATTGAAAATCGTCTTATTAAATGTATAGATGGTTGTATTTAACTAAAAAATAACGTAGAGGCGCTAATCGCCTCTTTTTTTTTCGTGACTATGGCCGAAATCATGGATTTATTTTTAACTCCTTAACAGTAACTTAACAATTCAATTAGATAATACAATTAAAATCATGAGGAGGGAATAAAATGTTCGAGTTTGAGTTGAAAAATGGTGTTACCCACCTTCACACACAATTTGGTGAGCTAAGCATATCGTCTGATCGGTCAAAAGGATTTAAGCCGGTTGAATTATTGGTCTCTTCTATTGTTGGATGCAGTGTTGGGATTTTAAGTAACGTACTTGAAAAAAAACGTATGGACGTTCAATCTATTCGTGTGAATACAAATGTCGAAAGAAATTCAGAGGAAGCGAATAAAGTGACGAGAATAGATCTTCACTACATTATCGAAGGCACAAACATTTCAGAGGAACAAATAAGGAAATCATTAGATGTCACATTTAAAAATTGCGGAATGATTCAATCAGTTATTGGGTCTATCCAGATGAAGGAATCGTTTGAAGTCATAAACCTATGAATGGGTAAAAGATAGACAATATATAAAGGCTAATAGTGATGCTTTTTAGAGTCATATTTAGGGGGGGAAGTATGCTCATCCAAATAGGCCCATTTGCAATATTGCTTAAATGGATACTCCTTGGAGCAGCTATTGTTATCGGGCTAGTCTATATAAAATGGTGGATGCGCCATTCAGAAAGCAACAAGATGAATAAAAAGGTATATGACCTTCTATTCAATAGTTTAATTTTAGGATTTTTCATTTGGAAGGGGAGTTTGGTCGTCCTTGAACCATCCTTAATGATGAAAAATCCTTTCTCATTACTGTATTTTACGGGAGGCAGATCCGGGATCGTTTTGGCAATCATTGGATCAATTATCTTCTTCTTTTTTAAAGCAAAGAAATTAAACATTTCTCATTTGTTTGTTTTACAATCTGTTTTTCTTTTTAGTTGTGCCGTACTATGCGGGTATCATATTTTAGCCCTTCTTTTTATTCATTTGAACAACATTAGTCATATTTTTTTGAGCTTGTTTACGATTATTATTTTATGTATCTCATTAATAAAGCCAAAAGTATTATCCCAAAAGGGGATATTCACAAGCTTAATACTATTTTTCTTTTTGAATCTTATTCTATCAATCGCTTTTGGGAAAATAGGAGAAAAAATATTTATTTTTTCACTGGAGCAGTGGTTTTATTTTTGTTCCATCATTGTTTCCCTTCGTTATTGGGACAAAACATCCGTTTATTAACACATATTGAACGATTTCGACGGAAATGGAGGATTTTTACTTGGAGAATATATCAATTTTATTTGCACTATCCGCAGGCTTACTCTCATTTTTTTCACCTTGTGTATTTCCGTTGATTCCCGCATATGTAGCACACTTAACTGATGGTACTGTTTCATCAGGAAAAGTGAAGGCAGATAAGAAAGTTTTGTTCTTTCGTTCGATTAGCTTTATCTTAGGTTTTAGTATCGTTTTTGTTTTATTGGGAGCATCTGCCAGTATTGTTGGACAGCTGTTCCTGGAAAATAAAAAGCTAATTCAAATGCTTGGTGGGCTTTTAATCATCTTTTTTGGTTTGCAAATGCTTGGGATTTTTAATTTTAAATTTTTAATGTTTGAAAAAAGTTTTATGCACAAAATAGACTTTAAGGTAACTTCTATTCGATCATTTATCCTTGGAATTGCTTTTGGATCGGGATGGACTCCTTGTGTGGGACTTGCATTATCTTCGATTTTATTGCTTGCCAGCTCGTCTGAAACAATCTATTCAGGTATGTTTTTATTATGGATATATTCTCTTGGCTTAGGAATACCGTTCCTTGTCTTATCCATGGTTGTTACATACTCACTAAAAATGGTAAAAAGGATCAATAAACTACTACCAAAGCTATCTTTAATCAATGGTTGGATCCTTATTATTATGGGTGTTTTACTATTTACGGGTCAAATGCAAAGGATTAGTTCCTATTTATCAGCATTTACAATCTGAAGGAGGGATTAAGTGTATAAAAAAATAATTGTCATCATCGGATTGGTTGGATTGATTGGCTGGGGAATTCTCGATTATACTTCATCTCCAAAGAAGGCCGTAACGACCACTCAAGAAACGCACTCAGTTAATAATAAATCCATCGAAATTGGTGTGATGGAAGGACAGAAAGCACCAGATTTTCAATTGCAAAATATTAAAGGGAAAGAAATGAAGCTATCGGAGCTTGAAGGGAAGAAAGTAATCGTAAATTTTTGGGCGACATGGTGTCCGCCGTGTAAAGCGGAAATGCCCCATATGCAAAAATATTACCATACTGCTGAAAGAAACAATGTTGAGATCTTGGCTGTGAATTTAACAACCTCGGAAAAGAATGTGAATAATATTGGGGAGTTTGTAAAAAATTACGGTTTAACTTTTCCAATATTACTTGATCAACATGGTAAAATAGGAGAAAACTATCAAGCTTACACAATCCCTACAAGTTATATTATAGATACAAAAGGAGTGATACGTAAGAAAATAATAGGTCCAATGGATAAGGAAATGATGACTGAACTAATCAGTAGTATTGATTAAAAGTGGTGGTGAGATGAATAATAGGGGAAAATCGATTCTTATAGTTGATATTGATCAAAAGATTCGTAGTTTAATAAAAGAAGAACTTGAAAGTGCCGGATTTCAAGTGTTAGAGGCAAGAAATGGGGCGGAAGCAAAAGGTATTTTTATTACATATGACCCCTGTTTTGTCATTATGGAGATAATCTTGGATGATACCAATGGTTATGAACTATGCAGTTGGATTCGCACCAAGCAGAAAAGCGAGATACCGATTGTGATTGTATCAAAATTAACTAATGATGAGGATAAAATTAAAGGTTTAAAGATTGGTGCAGATGATTATATAACGAAGCCTTTTAATTTGAAAGAACTGAGCGTAAGGGTTGAAACGGTGTTAAGAAGAACCGCTCATCGTTGTAACAAAATAACATATAGAGGGATTACACTTAAACCATTAAAAGGTGAAGTGAAATATGAAGGTATTCAAATTCCGTTAACTCTTCACGAATTTAAACTATTATACTTCTTGATGCGGCACCCGAATCAAATTTTATCTCGTTTACAAATATTGGATGAATTATATCCAAATGATAATAAATTAGTATCAGAACGGACAATTGATGTTCATATATTAAAGCTTAGGGAGAAGTTTAAACATCACATGAAGGATCGCGAGTTAATCGAAACGGTTCGAGGGATTGGTTATCGCTTTATTGCATTCTGAATGTTTATAAGTAATGCTAAATAGTAGGCCTCTAAAAATGTGGCCTATTTTTTATTGCTAAAAACGTCTGAAAGAAACAGCAACATATCGCCTTTCGGTTCAAATAAGAAGGAGAATAGCAATATAAAGGGCAATGCGACGATTAAACCAATGATCCTTGCAACTTTAAAAATCAATTGAATCCCTCCCTGTTAAATAGAAATACGGTTTAAATTACAATTGGTTTGTTTATTTTAAAATTTATTTATAAAAATAAACTTTATGAACGGATGTGTCGTCTAAAAATAGAAGGGGGGTTAGGGTGTGGAAGAGATAGTAGTGGAAAATTTGGAGACGAGAAGTAAGGAATATGTACTTGATGAAATAATGAAACAATATGGACAGGAAATTTTACAGCTCACCTATTCCTATGTGAAAAATAGAACCGTTGCGGAGGATTTAACCCAGGAGATATTTGTAAAATGCTATCGCTCTCTTCATACATATAATCAAAGGGCCAAACTGAGAACTTGGTTATGGCGTATTGCCATTAATCATTGCAAAGATTATTTGCGAAGTTGGTATAACAAACATGTTGTTGTAACCGAGCATGAATCGGAAACCATTGGAACATCAAAAGAAACGGTAGAACAAGCTGTAATTAAAATGGATGAGGATGAAAAATTAGCCTATGAAGTGATGAATCTACCAGATAATTACCGAGAAATTATCTACCTATTTTATTTTGAGGAAATGCGACTTAAGGATATTGCGGAGGTGACTGGTGTAAATGAAAATACGCTGAAATCACGACTTAAGCGTGCCAAAGAGCTGTTAAAAGTACGATTGGAGGAGTAGAAATGGAAGAACAATTAAAAAGGCTTCGCAAATCGATGAAAAAGAATACATTTCATGAACTTAATTTTAATGCTCGGCTTCGAGAAAATATCCTCCATGAAATCAAAGAGGAAGAAGAAGCGGAGGAAGATATTTTTCTTGCCTTGATGCAATTACTTGTTGTAGAAAAGTCAGGGTATGAATTAATAAGTCTTTTACGTAGCAGAGGAATGAAAAAGTTCGAAAACAATGAAGGTTCCTTATATATGATGTTGCATCGACTGGAACATACAGGTTACCTGCAAGCGAGATGGAATAACTCGAACGTGAAGCTTTATTGCCTAAATAATAAAGGACATAGATGGCTTCGAAAGGCTGAAAAGAGCAAGCATACTGACGGTATGTTTATAAAAAAGGCACCGTTTTTAAATGTTGAATTTTAAAAGGATATAGAAAGGTGGGAAAACATGAATGATCACAAACATTCCTTTTTGCAAGAAGTGACAGAACAAATCAAATCGAAAGAGGCAAAAAAGTTTATTAAGCTGGAGTTGGATCATCATATCCAACATGCAAAAAATGACTGGATGCAAAAGGGATTAACAGAGGATGAGGCGGAAGAGAAAGCAGTAGTGCAAATGGGAAGTCCACAAATGCTTGGGCAGCAATTCAATAAGCTTCATCGACCAAAGATTGATTGGCTGCTGTTGATCCTGCTAGGTGTGACTTTGCTTTTAGGATTTATGCCGCTTTTATCGGTCGCGATTAAAGGATATGCTTCGAATGATCCACTTTTATTGAAGAAGGCCATTTTTATTGTGTTGGGAGGGGTGATTGCAATTGGAATTATGTTAGGTGATTATCGAAGGTTAAAAAATCTCGGTTTATATTTTTTTAGTTTTGGGATGGGAATTCTTTTTCTGCTTTTCTTTATAGGTGATGTGTTTAATGGAGTCTATGTTTATCATTTGGGACCAGTGTGGGTGGATAGTACGGTCGCAATGCCGTTTTTTATTATTGCTTGGGCTTCCTTTTTACAAAATGATCATTTCAATTATTGGAAGATTTGTATTCTGTTCATCTTTTCCGTAATACTTTTTCTTCCAGTTGGAGGCATCCCTTCTTTTTTTCTTTATGCCATCATGGTGTTCATTATGCTGCTTTGGAGTGGACGTGATATTAAGAAAACTCTCATCATGGCTGGTGCAGGAATCATTAGTGTTGGAATTGCTGGTATAGTTGTTTTTCCATCCATAAAGCCATATCAGCTTAGTCGACTAACTGGATTTTTACAACCGGAATCCTACCCTAATTCGGCAGGATATATCTACTTGCGAATGAGAGAACTACTAGCAGATGCTGGATGGACCGGTCACTCTGTTTCAAATCCTAAGCTGTTTGATTTTGAACCGCATACTGATCTGGTCTTTGTTAGCTTAACTTACCATTATGGATGGATTTTTGGTATTGGGTTAATGAGTGTTTTACTGTTATTTGTTGGAAGAATGCTTGGTGTTTTGAGAAAAATCAATGATTCATTCGGAAAATTGCTCGTGTTTGGAGCAATGATCCTGTTTACTATCCAGGTAGTATATAATATCGGCATGTCGCTCGGCTTACTTCCGATCACCTCCATGTCCTTGCCATTTATCAGTTACGGTTTTATGCCGGTTGTGCTAAATGCGATAATTATTGGAATTGTTTTAAGTGTTTATAGGAGAAAAGATTTGATTATATCTGTTATGTAATACGCTTCTTAGGGAGGCGTTTTTTTATATAAATTTTTTGTTAGTTGGTATTTTTTGTTAAAAAATCACTTCGAATCGTTTTAAAGAAGTTTTTATTCGTGGAATGTTCTTAAAAGAGCATGGTACGAGAAGATGAGTAGCGAAAAGCAGGTACCAAGTGCACGAATCCGTTCGATGCGGGAAGATAAAGAGCAGAAATCAATCCCAAGTGCACGAATCCACACGATGCGGGAAGATAAAGAACGGAAATCAATCCCCAAGTGCACGAATCCGCTCGATGCGAGAAGATAAAGAGTGAAAATCAATTCTCAAGTGCACGAATCCGCGCTCAATATGGCAAGATAAATTCCGCAATGCCAGCACAAAATACCCGACTCCGAAATATACAATCAAAGGGAGGAAATTCCCCCGTTAAAAAGGAATATATATACAATAATAAGCGAACGAGGAGAGAGGGATGGGCATGGGTTTCTATTGGGCCGGACTCTTATTTTGGGTATTATCTGGAGCTTACTTATTTCTGTTTATCGGTGGACTGCTGGCAAGATCGTGGAGGGCGTTGGTTGTTAGTGGACTTGTGGTGATTTTGCCATCGCTTTACTTTTTCGGTGCGGAAAATTGGTTAAGACTTGCAATTTTGCTGCCTTTTCTTTCTTTTATCTTGGCTTATTTAGTGAGAAAAAAGACGGCTGTATAAAATTGAGAAGTCATTTAAGTTTGTTATCTATTCCATGGTTGGATTACTAAGTTGAAATATAATCCTGATTTTTAGGCAAAAGAGGCGAACAAATATGAAAATAAATCGAACAAATGATTTCGAATTAATTGCTAAGTTGAATAAGCATGTACACGATTTGCACATAAAGTTATATCCTGAGCACTTTAAAGAATATAACTTTGAAGAGATGAAGGCTTTCTTTGAAAGTATTATTGATATAGAGGAATTCGTTTTTCTTTTATTGGAAGAAAATGAGCAGCCTTTAGGTTATGCGTGGATCGAATTAAGAGAGTATCCGGATAACCCCTTTAAAAAAGCGTATAAATCTGTATATGTGCATCAAATTAGTATTTCGGAAAATCAAGGTAAAAAAGGTTACGGGTCTAGATTGATGGATGAAATTTGTAATATTGCACGAAAAAATGGGATTAATAAAATTGAATTGGACTATTGGTTTAATAACGAGATAGCAAAAAGCTTTTATAAGAAAAAGGGATTTGTAAAATACCGTGAATTTGTTTACAAAGATATTTGAATTTAATGCTAGCTTTATATTTCGAATAATAAATAAAAGTGATGCAATTGTACTTAAGCACAAAGAACATAAGATTTCGTAGCACTGAATAACAATATAATTAGCAGACAAAAGCTTTCGTTTTTTTCTAAGCTTTTGTCTCTACGGTGTTTTTTTATTTAATTACAGGAAAAGTTGTACAAGTTTATTAGACGCTAAATCGTGTTTAATAAATAAGCGGAGAAATTCCTCTTAATTAAGAAATAGCACTGAAAATAACTTGAATAGACGGAGGAATTCCGACTATTAACTCGAAAAACGTGAAAATGGGTAATTTGGATTTGCTTAATCGGAAAACCTCCGCCTATTTACCCTTACCCGGGCTCTATTCTGCTGTTTAACCGGAAAATATCCGCTTATTTTGCTATCTTTAGTTGATGAAAAAACGTACCTAAATAAAAAAGTCAACATAGCAATTAGCATGTTGACAACAACAATTGTCAAAATGTTTTTAGGCTGCGATTTTATTTGCTAATTAAAGTAGTAATATCACATTACTTATGAAAAACTATGTTCAAATGGGGGAAGAAAATGAAGGATTTATCTGGGAAAATTGCAATCGTCACTGGGGCTAGCCGCCGTGATGGGATTGGTGCAGCGATTTGTTTAGAGTTTGCTCGTAGGGGAGCAGATGTATTTTTTACCCATCTTCGCCAATATGATCGGCAAATGGAGTATTACATCGAGGAAGACTTTCCAATGGAGCTTGAGAAGAAATTGCAGGAAATGGGTGTACGGGTCGGTTCGTTAGAGGTTGATCTTAGCCTACCAGATGGACCTGTGAATCTATTAAATGAAGTGGAAAACCAAATAGGTTTGCCTTCGATTCTAGTGAATAATGCGACATATAGTATTGATGTAGATTATAAAGCAATGACAACGGAGATTCTGGACCGTCATTACGCTGTGAATGTTCGTGGAACGTGTATGCTAACTGTGGAATTTGCGAGACGAATTGAAGGAAAGCACGGTGGCAGAGTGATTAATCTTGTTTCGGGTCAAGATAAGTCACCGGAACCGGGCAACTTAGCTTATGTGACGACCAAGGGGGCGATTTCAACATTTACGAAGACGATGGCCTTAGAGGTTGCGAAACACCATATTACTGTTAATGCAGTTGACCCAGGTCCTACCGATACGGGATGGATGAGTGATAAGTTAAAAGAGCATTTATTGCCAAAATTTCCGATGGGGAGAATTGGACAACCTGATGATGCTTCTCGTCTTATCGCCTTTTTGGTCAGTGATGAGGCGAAGTGGATCACGGGGCAGATTATTCATTCGGATGGGGGATTTTGGGACTAAACATGAAATAGGGACCGGGGAAATTAAAAGTGACAAGCAGGGCGCAGTCACTTTTAATTTCCCTCTTTTGAATGCTTACACTAAAGTGGATACTTCAAAGCAAGTTTGACCAAAATATAATACTGTGAAAAACCTTGTTCATTGACAATGAAATGAACAGGAGTATACTAAAAGTTGAACGGTTGTTCAAAACAATTGTTCAAAAATAATGAATGGGATGCATCTATTAAATAGAACGGATCATCCTTTTGTTGAATGGAGGAGTAATATTGAGTCAAATGCAAAAACAAATTCAACTTGCAAAACGCCCGATTGGAACGCCTTCGATGGAGGATTTTGCTTTTATTGAAGCACCAATTGGAACACCGTCAGATGGTGAAGTACTGATCCGTACCGTATATATTTCAGTTGATCCATACTTACGTGGAAGGATGCAGGACGTAAAATCGTATATTCCTCCATTCCGATTAAATGAGGTCATTACAAGTGGAATCATCGGTCAAGTAGTAGAATCAAAATCGGAACAGTTTGCTAAAGGTGATGTGATCATTGGCACCCTTGGCTGGCAGGAATACTCGATTGCGAATGAAAAGGAGATTCGCAAAATTGATGCGACGCTGGCTCCTGTAACCGCGAATCTAAGTATTATCGGAATGACAGGATTAACCGCCTACTTTGGTTTGCTTGATATTGGACAACCAAAGGAAGGAGAAACCGTCGTTGTTTCAGGAGCCGCTGGTGCAGTGGGATCGACCGTTGGACAAATTGCGAAGATAAAAGGGGCGCGTGTCGTAGGGATTGCCGGTACGGAAGAAAAATGTCGTTACCTTTTAGATGAACTTGGATTTGATGCAGTAATTAATTATAAACAGGAAGATGTTTCTAGTGCATTAGAAAAAGCATGTCCGAATGGAATCGATATCTATTTCGATAATGTGGGCGGCTCTATTTCTGATGCCGTATTCCCACTCCTTAACAAGTTTGCTCGTATTCCGGTTTGTGGGGCAATTTCTTCCTACAATAAAGTGGAGATGGATATGGGTCCTCGTGTGCAAACTGCGCTTATCAAAACAAGTGCTCTTATGAAAGGATTTACCCTAGGAGATTATTCAAGTCGATTTAAAGAAGGTGGCACCGCGCTTGCTACATGGTTAAACGAAGGAAAACTTAAATATGAAGAAACCATTACCGAAGGATTCGACCATATTATCGATGCCTTCCTTGACCTATTTAAAGGGGCAAATCTCGGAAAGCAACTCGTCAAAGTAGCGGATATTGAAGAATAATTGGTGAACCCCATTTTTAATACAATGTTGTGATAAAGGTTACTATCTACCTTTAAAACTCAATTTTTTGAGCGTTTCCCCAGGCGCAATTTCCCTTAACGTTCGCGGAAACAGAAGTGCCTGGAGGGAAAATCAACAATCAAGTTTAACGGGGCCTTTATAAAATAATGAAAGGGCTGAGTCAATTAATACAGAGCAAAAGTAATGCAAAAAATAAACTTGTACGTGATCAAATTCTAAAAGCAGCGAAGCAGCTATTTGCGAAAAAAGGCTATGAAGGGACAACTGTCAGACAGATTTGTAATGAAGCAAATGTTTCGTTGGCTCTCGTTTCGTATCATTTTGGAGGAAAGGAAAACGTCTTTTTCGAAGTGTTCGAACCGATTAGACAATTGTTTGCGAATATGAACTATGATTTATCTGATTCGTTAGGTGCCCTGAAAATATTTTGCAGGCAGTTTGTTATTTTTAGAAATGAAGAACATGAATTAATTAGTATTTTACAGCAAGAGTTAGTAATGAATAGTCCAAGATTAGAGAAGTTGACAGATGTATTTATCCCTTCCTGGGAGCAGCTTCGGTTAATTTTAAAAAAGTGCCAAGATGAAAACACGATCCAATTTCCCTCAATCGATCTAGCTGTGAATTTTGTGATGGGCACATTGATGTATTCGTTTAATATTTCATTTTTAAACCGGGCACAATCGGAATTGTCTTCTGAAGAGGTAGCAGATCTTGCTGTAACCTTTATTATTAATGGACTGACTATGGGAAAGAGGTAAGGAAAGATGAAAGCAGCAAAAATATATGGAGCAAAGGATATTCGAGTGGAGGAAGCGGAATTACCTGCACTTGAAAAAGGTATGGTGAAAGTAAAAGTTGAATTTGCGGGCATTTGTGGAAGTGATATGCACGAGTATTTAGCTGGAACTTATCCAATGCGTACTCAACCTGTTTTAGGTCATGAATTTTCGGGAGTCGTAGTGGAGGTAGGTGAAGGAGTAACCAATGCAAAGGTAGGAGATCGGGTAGCTGTTGAGCCACTTATTCCTTGTGGGAAATGTGATAATTGCCAAAGAGGTTTTGTGAATTTATGTACAGAGCGTCAAGGATATGGATATACGGTTTCAGGTGGATTTGCCCAATTTGCGGTAGTGAAGGAAGAGAATATTTTTCATTTACCTGAAAACATGAGTTTAGAGCTTGGCGCATTAGTTGAGCCAACTGCTGTTGCGGTTCATGCTGTTCGTCAAAGTCAATTAAAGCTTGGAGATACTGCAGCAATTTTTGGCGCGGGCCCAATTGGATTATTGTTGTTACAAGCTGTTAAAGCAGCGGGAGCAAGTGAGACGTTTATCGTGGAAGTATCTGATGAACGCCGTCAAAAAGCATTGGAACTTGGTGCTACACATGTGATCAATCCAATTGATACAGATGCAATTGCCTTTATCCGTGAACAAACAAATGGTGGTGTAAATGTAGCTTTTGACGCAGCAGGTGTACAAGCTACATTTACAAGTGGCGTAAGCTCCGTGCGCCCAGGCGGTGAATTTAAGATCGTCAGTGTATGGGAAAAACCAGTCAATTTTGATCCAAATATGATTGTAAGAACGGAAGCGAAAATCAGTGGTTCTTATGCATATGTTCGTTTATTCCCGGAAGTCATTCGCCTGCTTGCAAGTGGTGTCATCGATGGCAACGCCGTCATTACAAGTCAAATTGCATTAGATGATATCGTAGAAAAAGGCTTCGAAAAGTTAACAGAAGATCGTGCTCAATGTAAAATTTTAGTGAACATGAACCTTAATTAACCGTTCAATTTTCAATTTAACTAGGAATATTTAAAAATACTATCTCGTAAAACCAAAAGAAAACGACGAATTCATTTTTGAATTCGCCGTTTTTTTTTGAAAGGTAAGAAAGAAATTTTATAGGATTAATGTTCCTAATAAATATCTGCTATGTCTAGCTCCAGCGCCTATCGACTAGAAAACTTCAGGACTTTTCCCTACGATAAGTCAACATCGATTTGCCTTGCATCACCCGCGTTTCCTTTATCTCAGTCAAAGTCCCGTAAGTCTTTTACGTCGATGAGCAAGGCGCTTGCGCTTTTCTTAAAGAATAGTATTGATAGCTTCTATTAATATGCCTTGTTATAAATAATTCATTTTATTTCTAGTAGATTTTCGTAAACTAGTAAATAAATTCTAAAGCAACAAAGTTTACGAAAATCCCTAAAGTGAATTAATAACGATAAGAATTCAAAAAATCATCTTGTTTCTTTCCGTCTGAGAAGCTGTTTTACCCTAATAGTAAACAAGATACAACAAGTAGTCGCAGCGCAAAAATCCGCAATGGGCTCCGCGATAATAACAGCATTAGCTTTAGGACTAATAAAAGTAGGCAGTAAAAAGACTAACGGAATGAGCAAAATAATTTTACGTAAAACAGCGATGAAGATTGAAACTTTTGCCTGTCCGAGAGCGACAAATACTTGTTGCAATGCTAGTTGTATTCCGTAAATGCAGGTCCCTAGAAAGAATACTCGCATGAGTCTTCCTGTTAAGGCAGTAAGCTCGGAATCCTCGGTGAATAGTCTAATGGGAAGCTGCGGAAGAAAAATGGCTACACTCCACATCAGCAATCCGAGGGTGGCGCAGATTATAATACAGTATTTAATTGTAGCTTTAACCCGTTGAAAATCACGAGAGCCGTAATTATACCCAATAATCGGTTGTGCACCTTGAGCAAAGCTTGATAATGGAAGGGAAAATAATTGCATTAGGCTGCACATAATTCCAATTGCCCCAACGTACAAGTCTCCGCCATATTTAGCAAGAGAAGTATTGAATACAATTTGGATCAAGCTTTCTGTCGATTGCATGATAAATGGTGAAAGTCCTAGCGCAAGAATACCGCCAACTACTTTAAGATTGATGGTCATATATTTCCGCCGCAGACGTAAATAACTTTGGTTTGAGGTAAGAAAATATACTACCCAAACAGCAGAAAGTGTTTGTGAAATAATCGTCGCGAACGCTGCGCCTTTTACACCCATATCCAAAGTGAAAATAAAAATCGGATCAAGAATGGTGTTGCAAGCGGCACCTACACACACTGAGATCATTGCCGTTTTAGCAAACCCTTGTGCAGCAATAAATTGGTTCAATCCTAGTGAAATAAGGACACTAATTGTTCCAAGTAGGTAAATGCCTAAATAGGAATCAGCATAAGGAAGCGTTTGTGGACTTGCCCCGAATAAAACGAGCAGCTGGGATTTAAATGGTAATAATATAGCGGTTAATACGACTGATAGTATTAGTAACATGAAGAGACAGTTCCCCATAAGTTCTTCCGCTTTTTCCTTTTTTCCTTCCCCTAATTTAATGGAAGCGAGTGGAGCACCTCCAAACCCAATAAGCATGGCAAAGGCCGAGATTGCCATTGTAATCGGAAAGGAAATCCCAAGACCCGTTAAAGCAAGTGTTCCTATTTCAGGCATTCTCCCGATAAACATACGATCAACGATGTTATAAAGTGCATTTATGATTTGAGCAGCAATCGCCGGAACTGCAAGTGACAGCAGTAGTTTTGGAATACTTTCATTTGCAAATCGGTTATTTATATTTTTCATATCATCTTCCTTTACTGTTAAACAAATAATTACTTTATTTCAATATAATGTAAGTAAAAAGACACAGAATGATCCTTTTACATTTGATAAAATCGCGAAAAATACAGAGCTCTATACTTACTTATATTATATCATATTATTAATCTAATAAAAGGAGATTAATATGAATTTAAACAGCGATTTTAAGGCGTCTATATATCCTATTTTCAGGTGTAAAAATCATTTTAATGGTAGAGTGTGTTGTTTTGTTAAAACTCCATATATGTGAAAATGAGGCCATTTAGAAGGTGTCTAAAATTAATTTGAGAAGGGGATAGAAATATTCAAAATGAAGTCCAATCGAGTAAGGAAAAGGATTACTAAAAATTGATTTAGTAACACAAACTATTTACTGTAGAGTAACGTCTATTTTATGAAAAACGTATTTAATTAAAAGGAGTTTTATCATGAAATGAGGAAAAAAGATGCACATGCATTATTAGTAACATGCATCACTGAGCGCAAAGAGGACTTTTATCGTCTAGCGTTTAGTTATGTGAAGAATCAAGAAGATGCATTAGATATCGTGCAAGATTCCATACATAAAGCACTTATTCATATCGAATCAATTAAAGATGTTCATTCCATAAAAAGTTGGTTTTATAAAATTGTCGTTCGTACATCAATTGATTTTTTAAGAAAGAAAAAGAAATTAGTTTTTGTAGATAATCAAATGATGGACTATATGAACCATGGAAAAGAAGAGGTATATAAAGATATTGATCTTCATAATGCCTTAGATGAATTGCCTGTTCAATATAAAACGGTCATCATTCTGCGTTTTTTCGAAGACCTGAAAATTGAAGAAATTGCTGATATTGTTGATGAAAATATTAATACTGTAAAAACACGTTTATATAGGGGATTAAAGCTCTTACGTATGTCAATTTCCGAAGGGGACTTAGAGTGATGGACAAGAGATTAGAAACGTTAAAAAAGGAATATGAGGATATACCGATTCCTAAAGAGTTAGATGAAGTAATATCGAAAACGCTGCGACAAAAAAGAAACAAGAAACGCATATATTTATGGCCGATTAGTATCGCTGCCGCTGCTATATTATTTACAGCAACCGTTAATCTAAGTCCACATGCAGCAGAAGCAATGTCTAAAATTCCGGTTGTTAAAAAGATTATAGAAGTTATCACTTTTAATCGGTTTAAAGAAGAAAGAAATACTACTAGCATTGATGTCAAAACTCCAGCGATCTCGGGTTTGAAAAATAAACGATTAGAAAAAAACATAAACAAAAAGTACGTGAATGAAAGCAAGAAATTATATGAGGAGTTTACAAGGTCAGTACCTACGAAAAAAGGGGAAAAAGGACATCTTTCTATTTATAGCGATTATAAGGTCGTAACGGAAACCCCTATTATACTATCCGTTCGTCGTGATATTGAAAAGATACAAGCATCAGGATATATTCAAAAGCAATTCGTGACAATTGATAAACCAAACGAAGTCTTATTAACTCTCAAAGGTTTATTTAAGAATGATCAATATATAAAGGTAATTAGCGAAAACATTATAGAACAAATGAAACAACAGATGGAAGCTGATTCGAATAAAATCTACTGGATAACAAGTGAGGATATGGAGCCCTTTAAGCAAATTAAGCCGGATCAGGAGTTTTATATAAATAACCATCATCAACTTGTCATTTCTTTCGATGAATATGATGTAGCACCTGGCTATATGGGGGCGGTGGAATTTACCATTCCTACAAAACGTATTTCAAAAATCCTCGTCGGTAATAGGTATATATACTAAATAGTGAATTCGGGGAAAACTCCATGGAGTTTTCCTTTTATTTGTACTATAAATCTTTCTATAAAAAAATACTTTTTTTTTGAAACTAAATGATTGGGTGGTTGCGTCTATTAGCGGAACGAAAAAATAAACATTACTAAATCATTTCATCCTATTCCGCAGGGATATTTATAGAAGAAAGATGGTTGGAAGAACAGCAGCTTAGGAAATTGTGAATTTAGTTTGACAGACATCATGAAGAAATACGACAAAATGAGGAGGACTTTAAAGTGACACAGAAACACCGATATATTCCTGGGTTAGATGGGCTTCGAGCTTTCGCCGTATTATCCGTTATGGCCTACCATTTTAACTTTAGCTGGGCGAGTGGAGGTTTTCTTGGAGTTGATATTTTTTTTGTTTTATCCGGTTATTTAATTACATCTATTGCTTTACCTGCCCAAGGGAATCAACTAGATCTTAACTTGCGTGATTTTTGGGTTAAACGTATCCGACGATTATTGCCGGCGGCATTTACTATGATTATTACCACTTTTGTGTGGGTTGTGCTGTTTAATCGTGAGTTGCTAAACACTGTACGCGGAGATGCCATATCTTCTATCTTTTATACTAGTAATTGGTGGTTTATTTTTCACAAACTTTCCTATTTTGATAGTTTCGGGTCACCATCACCTTTAAAGAATTTATGGTCATTAGCGATTGAAGAACAATTTTATATCTTATGGCCAATCGTTTTAATCGCGGGATTTCATGTGTTTAAAAAGCGGAGCAGCTTCTCAATTCTTGTGTTTGTTGGCGTCATATCTTCGGCTATTTTAATGGGATTATTATATCAGCCGGGTGATGATCCTAGTCGTGTATATTACGGTACAGATACACGCTCTTTTGAATTATTTATCGGATGCTTGCTTGCCTTTCTTTGGCCAATGAAAAGACTTTCTACTAAAAATCTTCCAATTAAATTTCAAAACATATTAAATATGACGAGTTTCATAACATTAGGTATTCTTGTTCTTTCCGTCGTATTTTTAGATGAATATCAATCATTCCTTTATCGGGGAGGAATGCTGCTCATTTGTTTGAATACAGCTATTCTAATCGCATGTATTTGCCATCCAAGCTCATTTTTAGGGAAGCTGTTCTCTTGGAAACCACTTCATTGGATTGGCACAAGATCGTATGGAATCTATCTTTGGCATTACCCTGTTATCGTTTTGGGTACACCAGTTCAAGAAATTGGAAATCCGGTATATTGGCATGTCGGTTTACAAATTGTCATTACCCTTATCATTGCTGAGCTTTCTTATTGCTATATAGAAGTGCCGATTCGAAAACGAGGATTGCGACCTTTTCTCCAGCAGTACCTCTCTTTTAATATTTTTAAGTGGAAAAGCGCACCTAATGTAAAAAAGATATCAACGGTGCTCTCGGTGTTCCTGCTTCTTGTATTTACAGCCGGTATCACTGGAATGGCAGAGAGTAATAATGAAAAGAAAGAGCTGGATACTCCAACTGAAATTAAATTAAATAATGAAACGAAGGCAGACGAAAGCAGTCATTCCGAAATCATTTCTGAGGAAAACAAAGGGAGTTCTCGGAAGGATCAACACACATTAAAGAAAAATAACAAGGAAGAAGGAAAAGACGATATAAATGACAACCGTAATGATGAGCTAGAAGTAACACAAAAAGTAGAGGATAAAGTTGAGAAAAAAGAAGAAAAGATAAAAGTACAAAAAGCTGATAAAAACAAAGTAACATCTCTAAATGACAAGAAGGAAGAAAAAACATTAGCTACTACCAAGTCTTATAAGAAAGTATTGGCTATTGGAGACTCAGTGATGTTAGATATCGCAATAAACCTGCACAAAAAGTTTCCTGCCATCACCATTGATGGCAAAGTAGGAAGACAGATGTCACAAGCTATTCAACTTGTACCCACCTATGCGAATTTTAATCAGCCAGAAAATGCGATCATCATTGAATTAGGTACAAATGGTTTTTTCACTAATGATCAATTAGATTCATTACTTCATTCTTTTTCGAAAGCTCAAGTTTTTTTAGTGAACACTCGTGTACCACGTCAATGGGAAAGCAAAGTGAACACTGCATTAGCAAACAAAGCACAAGAGAATGATCATATTACATTGGTTGATTGGCATGCTGAAGCGATTAATCATCCGGAATATTTCACTCATGATGGAGTGCATTTAGAGCCTAAAGGGATAGAAGCATTAACATCTCTTATCGATAAGACGATAAAAGCTAGTATTCAATAGAACGTTATTGATTAATTGAAGAAATAGGTCGAGAAATTGTGCAAACACAACATTAATGAGGATGAAGAAAATCACTTATATGTCCATATGGGTGGTTTTCTTCTTTTTATATTAAGTGAGAGGAAGTAGTTACCAGTGGTTTATCGAATTTACCGTAAAGAGGATTTTGAAGAGGAAGGTCGAAAAGATATATATACTATTGTAAAGTGGTGGGGAAGTGTCGACAGTAATACCTAACAAAATTCATATTATAGGTTCAGTTGGTAGTGGCAAAACAACATTAGCCCAATCTTTATCCGAGAAATTAAATATACCATTCTACGAATTGGATAATATTGTATGGATTAGAAAGAAATCCGGTGATGTGAGAAGAGAGGAGAAGGAAAGAGATCGTTATCTTAGCGATATCGTAAGGTCTGACACTTGGATTATCGAAGGTGTTCATCATACATGGGTTTGTCCGAGCTGGGAAAGAGCAGACTTAATTATCTTTCTGGATACGGATTATTCAATAAGGACGTATAGAATCATTAAACGATATATACGACAAAAATTGGGTCGTGAGAAAGCGAATTATCAACCGACGTTTGACATATTTAAAAAGATGTTCGGTTGGAACGCTTATTTCGAAAAGAAAAGCAAACCTGAAATCATGGAGCTTTTAAGACCGTATGAGGAGAAATTGCTTATTTTAAAAGATAATAGAGAAATAGGGAAATATTTTAATTGATGGTCTAAAGGGGTGTTGAGATGGAGTTTATTATACATAATGACTGTTTTAATAAGGCGATTTCAGAGGTGCGGAAAGGAATTTCTTCGAAAACGCCTTTGTCCATTTTAATGGGTATTAAGATAGTCGTTAATAAGGAAAGTGTTATTTTAATAGGAAGCAATTCGGATATCATAATTGAAAAAAGAATCCCGCTAATGATTGATGGAGTAAACGTTGTGGAAATTGTCGAAACAGGAAGTATTGTTATTCCGGCTACCTACTTGAGTGAAATCGTTAAGAAATTACCTTCTAATATACATATAAAAACAAATGAAAAACAGTTGATAACAATTCAATCCGATGAAATTATTACACATATCAGTGGATTGAATGCGGATGATTATCCACGACTTCCAGATATTCAGCACAACATTTTTGTAAACATAGGAAGTAATGAATTAGTTGAACTGTTTAAGCAAACGATGTTTGCAGCCTCATCAAATGAAATGAAGCCTGTTTTGACAGGGGTTCATATGACGTTTTCAGACGATAAGCTTGTTGTTGTTGCGACAAATTCACATCGTTTATCAAAAAGAGAAATTTGCATGAAGATGGGTGTGAAGGCCTCAATTATTGTTCCGAGATCAAGCTTACAGGAGCTTGCTAAGTTATTTGCTGATTCAGATGAAATAAAACTATTCATTTCTAATAATTATATTGTCTTTCAGTCAAAGGATATTACCTTATATTCGAGGCTGATTGATGGAGTGTATCCGAATACGACCGGACTCATACCGAAGGAGTCAAAAACAAGGATTAGATTGAACACCAATCAATTTTTAAAAGGAATTGATCGTGCTTGTTTGTTTGCAAGCGAATGGAGAAATAATAATGTGAACTTAACGATAGTAGAGGGGGATAAGTTAAAGATTTCGTCGTTGGCCTCGGAAATAGGAAAGATTGAGGAAACCCAATTGATGCGATCAATTGAAGGTGAGAAAGAGCTAAGTATCTCCCTTGATGGAAGTTTTTTAATGGATGCTTTAAAAATAATTAATGAGGAAGAGGTAATGATTCACTTTGGTGGATCAATGAGTCCGATACTCATCCAACCGGTCGGCAATCCATCGTTCTTGCAACTTATTTCGCCGGTTCGGACATATTAAAAGGGGGAGAGTTATATGTTTCCAGTTTTAGAAACAGAGAGATTACTATTAAGGGAAATAATTAATGTTGATGCAGGTGACATATTTTCTTGTTTTTCTAATGAACAAGTCACGAGGTATTATGGTCAAGAATCATTTGTAAAGGTTGACCAAGCCGAGCAGTTGATCCAGCTTTTTGCAAAAAATTATAAGGAAAAACGAGGGCTTCGCTGGGGTATGGAGAGAAAGGGAACAAAAGGATTAATCGGGACGATTGGTTTGAATGCATGGTCACCAACACATAAGCGTGCGGAAATTGGCTATGAACTCCATCCGGACTTTTGGCGCAAAGGATATGCTAAAGAGGCAATTGCTGAGATTGTTACATATGGACTTGAAGAGCTAGGACTCATGAGAATTGGTGCCGTTGTTTTTCTGGAAAACACAGCTTCCAATGAACTTTTATTAAAAATGGGCTTTCAACATGAAGGCGTGTTGAAAAATTATATTCATCAAAATGGACAATCGTATGATACGAACGTATATGGGTTGTGCAAAGATGTGGAAAAGGGTTGATGGCGATTAAAGGTGTGAATCATTTCTTATTTTCGGTATCGGATTTAGAAGAATCAATGGAATTTTATCGAAATGTGTTTGATGCAAAGTTGCTTGTTAAGGGACGAAGCCTTGCTTATTTTGATATAAATGGGATGTGGTTTGCATTAAATGTAGAAAAGGATATTCCTCGTGAGGAAATTAATCAATCTTATACACATATTGCCTTCACCGTTGCTGACGAAGATTTCGACGCAATGGTGGAAAAGTTACGTTCGTTCCATGTGAATATTCTTCCTGGTCGAGAGCGTGACGAAAAGGATAAACGCTCTATTTATTTTACTGACCCAGATGGCCATAAATTTGAGTTTCATACAGGGACACTGCAAGATCGACTGGCATATTACCGAGAAGAAAAGAGTCATATGGAATTTTATTAAGTTTAAAAAGAGGAGCCTGTTTTGGACAAAAAGTGTTTCAAAACAGGCTCTGTTTGTTACGGGAAGATGAAGAGCAGGAAGCGAGTTCGATCTGTATTTTCCTTTTGTGAAAATTCCCAATCCCCTCGTGTATAACTAACTTTTATAACTTATTTCAAGTAGATAACAACAAGAAAGAATGTATTTGAAAAACTTGAGTACAGTTCCTCCAATTTTTCCATCCCATTGCTACGAAACAGTATAAAAATCCTTCTTTTGAACAAATTAAAAAAAACGAAAGGATCAATGATATGATAAAAAATTCCATTAGAGTTTTTTTGCTTTTAAGTTCAATCGTAGCAGCTTTTATTCTTCCGAAAAAATCGTTCACTAAATATTTACCTGTTACTTTATTTTCATCTAGTGTACTGCTTGCCGAAATGTTTTATTTAACCATTCACAAACTATGGAAAGCAAAAGGCAGTCCGGGTGTGATGATATGCAATACATTCGTTTTAGTTTTAGGCCCTTATTTTTTTGCGAATTTGTGGGTTTTTCATTTATCAAAAGGGAGATTTCTCTTATATTCTTTCATCAATATTATCGCAGATTTAATTTACGCATTTCCTATCATTTCATTGTTTAAAAAAGTGGGCTTTTTTAAACTGAAAATAAAATCATCAGTGTTCTTTTTGATCATCATTTCAAATGCCTTTTTAAATTATATATTCCAAACATTTTATGAAAAACTTAATGCTAAATTTAAAACTGATAATAGTCAGTATGAACTTCAAGAATAAAGTATTAGCAATAATAAGAAAAAACGATGCCTGTTTGAAAAGAAGTTTCTAAAAAACAGGCTTTTCATCTATTTTTTTTTGGTAAATTAAATTTCAATTAGAAGCATATCTCCATAACAATCGAAATTCCAACGCATGGTTGTCTATAAAGATATAAATATAGTGAGGTAAATCATCATGAAAATTCGCTTCGGTTATGTAGCAAACGCGTTGGGATTGTGGGATGCCAGTCCATCCAAGTCATTAACGTTTACGCGTTTTAAAGCTTTATCAGAGAATGAAAGGATGAACAAACTTTTGTCCGTAACCGCGCAAAATTTGGAACATGCGAGACGAATTCTGCATTATAATATCGCTCATGAGATTAAACTTTATCGATTTTCTAGCTCGCTCATCCCATTAGCTACACACCCGGAGGTGATGTGGGATTATCTCACCCCTTTTAAAGCGGAATGGGAAGAGATCGGGTATCTCGTGAATCATTTTCACATGCGACCAAGTTTTCATCCTAATCAATTTACCCTTTTTACAAGCCAAAAACAGGAAATAACACGAAATGCAGTGAAGGACATGGAATATCATTATTCAATGCTTCGCGCGATGAATGGACTCGACAATGGATTGATTAATATTCATATTGGTGGTGCATATGGGGATAAAAAAAAGGCATTGCAACGATTCCGTGAGAATCTTAAGTTATTGCCCTCCTATATCAAAAATTTGATGACCCTTGAAAATGATGATAAGACTTATACGGTTGAAGAAACGCTTAAAATATGTGAAAAAGAAGGCGTCCCAATGATTCTTGATTATCATCATTTCAAAGCGAATAGTGGTGAAGAGGAACTTTCTTATTTTTTGCCGAGAATTTTTTCTACTTGGGAGAAGCGGAATATTCATCCGAAGGTTCATCTATCTTCTCCTAAATCAGAAAATGAATTTCGATCTCATGCCAATTTCGTTTCTCTTGATTTTGTTTTGCCTTTTCTAAAAATGGCGAAGGAGCTAAACCGCGATTTTGATGATGATTGAGGCCAAGCAGAAAGATTTGGCGATGCTGAAATTAGTCGAGGAGATTTCTTCGATTCGAGGTGTTAAACGGGTGTCCTCCTCTGAGGTGGAGTGGTGAATTCATAATGTTGTTTGGCCGCTTTTGGCGGCCGCTCTACTTTTTTACGTAAAATACTCAATTTTCGCCTCTGGAAAGTACTGATGAATATATCCGCCTACTGTGTCTTTTATTTCTTCTTGTTCTTCATTTGTATATACATATTTCCCAATCCCATATTTCCCCCATTTATACTTTCGTTTTGATTCATCTAACTCAAGTTTAGTCATTGGATAATTTTCTTGAATGACCCGTTTGGCTGGTTTTGTAAAGCGATGCTGGATCATTTCGAAAGTTAAATCCTTTTTTGCGAAAGTAGGGAGTGATGCTTCAAGTTTTTCAAACATTTCTTTATATCCAGTCTTCCAACCTTCATGTAAATAGATCGGTGCTACGATAAAGCCTAACGGATACTCTGCTTCTGCCACTTTCACTGCCGCTTCAATTCGGTCATCAAGCCTGGACGTTCCTGGTTCAAAATATTTAATAATATAGTCATCGTTCACACTAAAGCGAAATCGTGTTTTCCCATTATGTTTCGCGTCAAGTAGGTGATCGACATGGGCAAATTTCGTCACAAATCGGAGTTTTCCATATTCCGATTTACCGAAAAATTCAATGGCTTTTTTTAATGAATGGGTTAAATGATCGATTCCAACTATATCCGAAGTACAGGAGGCTTCGAAACGTGTTGTCTCAGGTGCTCTTTCTTTCATATATTCTTCCGCGGCGTCAAAAATTTCATCGACGTTCACATATGTTCGAATATATGGCTTACTCCCCATTGTTGTTTGTAAATAGCAATAATGGCAATGACCCATACACCCTGTTGCTAGAGGAATAGCGTACTCAGCTGAAGGCTTTGATGTGTCAAATTTTAGCGTTTTTCTTAGCCCAACAACCAGAGTCGACTTGGCGATTCGATATTTTTGAAAATGATTTTCACCAGGTAAATTACGAATCTGATTATGGGAAGTGGTTTGGCGGATTTCGATTCCCATTGCTTCAAATTTGTTCACAAGTTCTCTTCCAAGTGCGTAGTCAAGTGCTTGTGGCTCGACATAAACGAGTTGAGGAATAAATGGTTTAACCAAAGAAATCACCTTCCTCAGAAATGCCGAATGCCTCTCTGTATGCTTGTTCCGCCTCGGCTTCTGATTGAAATACTGCAAATTCATCTGATAAAGGGTAATATGTTTCGTGTAAAAATAATGCTAATTGGCCGGGTTCTTCAGGATTATGGACAACTGCTGCCTGTTGGATATTTGCGACATCCTGTGCATGAGGATTGCGAATTATGACATAGATGATCTCACCAGCTTGAAATGATTGATTATTATCCACCAATTTCACCTTTTTCTTATTAAATTCTGTTTCATTATTCCTTACTGAGCTAAATTTTATTAAGAATTTTTTACATGTAAAAGGTGGATGATTGGAATATCGCCTGAAAATAGAGTGATTTCGAAAAATGGTAGAAAAAGAAGATGCTTAACGCCCAAAAATAAGTACTACTTGAAAAGTGGTAGATAAAGAGCTGGCTTAACGCCCAAAACCAAAGTAACGTTTAAAAAATGGTAGAAAAGAAGAAAGTTTATCTCCCAAAAATAAAGCAATCGAAAAAAATGGGCGTTAAAAAAGAAAGTTATCAATGTGCAATTACATCATCCACTTTGCATAAAAGGACGCGGGATATTTTTTTTATAAATGAACAATATATATGATGAGCGGGAGGTGATGCAAAGTGATGAAGAATAACAAACCGAAATCAACCAATACCCAAAAGGAATCAGGTAGTTTATATAATCAGAGTCATGCTGGACATTTACCTGATTATGGAGGTAATGATAGGGATCCAAATGCAAAAGGGTTTGCTACTAAGGATAAATAGAATTGATTATGAAACGCCTAGTTTTTGGCGTTTTTCTTATAAATGTTAGGAGGGTACATATGGTAAATAATCACGTAATCAACACATTGAATGATTTTTTAAAAGGTCAATATATGGGGATACATGCTTATGAAAACTATATTCAAAAAATATCGGATGAACAAATCAAACAAGAACTTCAAAAGATTCAGCAAGAGCTTAAAAAGGATGCTTCCAAAGTTGCAGAAAGAATTCAAAATCTTGGGGGAAAACCAGCTGATAGTGAGGGCATCGTAGGTTCTTTACAAGGTTATATCAATCATTTAACCATTCCGAATGATCCATCTGAAATGCTAGAAGATGCGATAAATGGTGAAAATAAAGGAATACAGATGGCAGAAGAAATCGTTAGAGGAGATCTCGATCCGGAAAGTCTTCGGTTAATTCAAGAACTTCTTAATAAAGATAGGGGTCATGTAAAATTATTACGAGAATTAATTCAGTAAGGAGATGATTTTCTGAGCATTTTGCTTGTACTTGCTAGTATCGTTCTTCCAATTACGATGTATATTCTGCAACACTATTGGAATATACTTCGTAAAATTTTTAATTGGATTGCGTTTCTTTCTTTTCTCATATTCGGAAATATTTCTTCCCTTTCTATCCTTGGTATTATTGAAAATAAAACCGTATTCATGACGACTATCCATGCTGTGTTTTTAAACCCATCATTTTTAATGACTGGAGGTTATATTGGGATTTACATACTTTATCAACTATTGATGATACGTAAACAAGGAGGGGTTATTTCAGGACCTTAGTACGCCTTGGATGTCGCCATGAGTGGGGAATTGCTGATTATGTGGATTCAATATGTTCCTTCGATTTTTGAACGAAATAAAAGGAAGGGTTTCTTTTCTTCTTGTCGAATAATGGATTAAGAATACTTTTAAAAGGAGCTCTTCATGAACAAATGGATCATAATTAGTGAACACTTCTGCTGGAATAGTAGAACCTTTTGTAAATGGGGTGAGGTGATTTCTTGAATTTTTATATAAGAGTGCTCGTCACCATAATTTTTGTATTGGTCGTGATTGGGGTTGCCTTTTTGTGGGGATTTATCGCTAAGAAATTTGAGAAAAGGTATAATACATTCATTCAAACGAAGAAAGGGAAAATGATTATCATCTTAGGAGCGTGCTTACTCCAATTGGCGCTAGTGATCATATTTTCTTTTCAATTTAGGTCCTTTTTTATAGATACGTTATTTGTATTTAGCTTCGTTTTATCCGGAATTGCCTGGTTATACTCCTATTTTCGAACCTATTCGGTGAATCAGCAAAAGGTTATTAATAAGCAATACGGCGGAGATTATAGTGTGGGTGAAATAAGAGTTTTTAAGCTGGCTCTTAATCCCCTTTTGATAGGAATCTATTCTTTCTCAATCATTGGGATTGCAGTAAGCTTTCTATATTATCTTCCTTACTTTTTTTAATAGTTTTATTTAATATCATCAATAAGGACCCCGTTTGGAGTCCTTATTATCACTACATTTGTTTTTCAATGCTATATTTTTTATCAATTTTTATTTCTATTTTTTCTATTGCCTTCCGATCTTTAATAATGTCTAATCTATTTTTATTTACTAGATCTTTTAATGTAATATTTTTTCTCATAACTTACACTTCCTTTCGTATAATATTATACCCCAAAATTAACGGGTTAAAATTAAAATAGTATGAATATTTGGTGAAGTATTCATTAAATAAGGTTATTTTTATATAAATTTGTCTGAAGCTAAGTGATCTCTGTCGACTGTTTCCGGGGGACGTTCCATCCAATTATTGTCTATCATGATATTCATTCCATCCTCTACAAAAAGACTAACGTCAATTAAAAAACGAGAGTACATCGTTGCTAGATCCTTTCTGCCGTTCACGGAAATTGAATTTGCATAAGATCGTACCTTCATAGAAAACATATCTATTTTATGGAATACCATCAATTTATCCGAAAATGGTGAATATGTCGTTGTGCTTACTAGATGATCCAACAAAGAAGGGGAAGGTAAATGATCTTTATGTAATTTTTTCGAGCAATTTTCTATATGTCTATTTGTTATGTTCCGACCTTTTATAAAAAAGTCTTTTACTTTCTCGCTTTTAGCTATTTGACTAAATCCAATAAGAAGCGCTTTACTTGTAACATCATTTTCAATGTTATCAAACAGATGTGCAATCTCTAAACAATGAAGATTTCTTACATCTCCCAAAAATCCGTTTAAATAATTGTGCTCCTTTATAAATTTAACTTTTTTCGGAGCAGGGATGGTTGGAGCTTTTATTAGCAACCCTTTCATATTAAGCACATTATTTACTTCAATTAAAAGGTTTTTAGTAGAGTTAAGACAGTACGAAAAGAATTCTCTAACATCCTGTCTAATGACGATTGGAACAGCAATAGAGTAAAGGCTGAGCCCTGCTTTTCCGGTATATTTCAAGTAGTAAAGATAGAATTCATCAGAAAATAGCCGTGGAGCACTTAAATTCACATCTTCTTTACCAAACCCTATTGGTATTGGAAATTCTTCTTGAAGAAATATTTTTTCAATTTCTTTAACCATTGACTCACTTAGATGTAATGCATCAGTCAACACCTTTTTTATATCACTATCATCCGTATGTAGAAGGTAGTAAGTTAAGACCTGTATAGACATGGAATTACCCATATATGTGGCCCATAATTTTCCCATTTCTGCGGCGGATAATTTTTCATTTAAAGATTTCTCTTTTCCCATAAATACACAACTCCTGCTATTTTTTTCTGTAAAATTACAAATTAAATAATGCGAAATGAAAGAGATAAAAGTTAATCTTGTTGGAACGGTTCTTTTTTATTAGTTTCCAATCAGTGATGATACATACGGTTTTTATTTAAAAAATGTATAAGGTTGGACCAATTCCTACATGCAGCCAATTTATTAAATCATGTATACTATTTAAAAAAGTAAAAGGAGAAAATATATGGAAAACCTACAAGAATACGATGATCCAATTTTATACGATAAAGAAAATGACCCATACACATCGGATATTCCATTTCTATTGAAATGGGCGAAAAAAACGGAAGGAACGATTATCGATGTAGCTTGTGGTACAGGAAGAGCGACGATTCCTTTAGCAAAGAACGGGCACAAACTTATCGGTGTCGATGTACATAACGGAATGCTAGCGGAAGCGAAAAGGAAAACGGCCGAGCATGATCTACCAATTGAATGGGTCGAACAAGATTGCACAACACTTAGCTTAAATGTAAAGAGTAATCTCATTTTTACTGTTGGAAATTCATTTCAACACTTCCTGACAAATGAAGCTCAAGATGCGTTATTAAATTCGGTAAATCAACACTTGAATATGAATGGAATCTTTATATTCGGCACAAGGTTTCCAAGCACAGAAGAATTATTGCAACCAAGTAATGAGGAGTATTGGAAAACGTATATTGACGAAGATAGCCAGCATAAAGTAGATGTGTACACAATTTGTCACTATGATTCTCTTAATCAAGTACAACATTACACGACGATACGAAAATTTCTAAATGATGCTGAGGAAATTGTGGATGAAAAGAAAACAAACATCAGCTTGCGATATGTCTTTCCGAAAGAAATGGAACGATTGCTGGAAGGGCATGGATTTGAAATTAAACATCTTTATAAAAATTGGAATGAGGAACCGATAACGAATGACAGTTATGAAATGGTGTATGTCTGTAAAAAAATTCAGGAAAAGTAGGAGGGATATTGTATGAGGAAAGGAATTATTCGCCCATTGGTGATCTGCATTTTTCATAATAAGGGCTCTATCCTTGTTGCCAAAGGAATGGATCCTAAGTCTGGGGGAATTTATTATCGTCCAATTGGAGGGGGAATTGAATACGGGGAAAGAAGTGTGGATGCGTTAGTAAGGGAAGTAAAAGAAGAAATTAGTGCGGAAATTAATCGAATTCGCTACTTAGGAACGGTAGAAAACATTTTTACATTTAATGGTGAACTCGGACATGAAATTGTTCAAGTTTATGATGTGGCATTCGTTGATCAATCATTCTATAGTATATCGAAGTTTACCGGGATCGAGGATAACGGGGTGGAGTTTGAAATAATGTGGAAGTCGATTGAGGATTTTCAGAGAGGGAAATTCAGACTAGTTCCGGAAGAACTTCTAGATCTTATCGAAAAAATATAAGATTATTCATTCAACTATTTACGAACAAACATTCGCTGTGGTAAAATGTTTTTATAAATAATACGGAGGATTTTTATATGAAAACAGGCTATGAAGTAGAATTGCAATTTTATAAGTCGGAATATTTTGATTTGATGAAAGACTATCATTTGCCGGAGGACCAAGCCCGTTTTACAGCATTACCAGCAGACGCATTGGAAGTTACACATGAAAAACAACCAGTAGTGATAATTAGTAATGGTATAGTAGTTGGATTTTTTGTGCTACATACTAGCTCTCGAGTGAAAGAATATACCGATAATCCACATGCTGTGCTGTTAACTGCATTTTCGGTCAATCATTCCCATCAAGGCAAAGGCTATGCAGGGAGGGGATTAGAGCAGTTAACTGCATTTGCGCGAAAAGAATTCCCCGAATGCAATGAGATTGTTCTATCTGTCAACAAACTAAATATTCCAGCACAAAAGGTGTATGAAAAAGTTGGTTATCGGGATACAGGACGAAGAAGGTCTGGAACAATGGGAGAGCAGTTTATTTATAGTTTCCTATTAGAATAATAAAGGGATGATTCATGTTGTTTTATGAAATGACGGTTCAAATTCGTGTACCTGATATGAAGGAAGGACAAAAATGGTATGAAACCCTTTTGAATAGAAAGCCGGATTTCATTCCTCATGAAGGTTTTGCGGAATGGGAACTGATCCCTGGGTGCTGGCTGCAAGTGGCTGAAGGTACACCTTCAAATGGAAGCGGTCCAATCCGGTTAGGGGTTGTGGATATAGAAGAAACGCGGGAAAGAGTTGTAAGGGAGTTAAAGGTTGAGCAATTTGAGCTTTGTTCAAGAGAAGACGTCCCTGTTAGATGGGGAACCTTTTCCGATCCCTGGGGAAATCGATTAGGTTTATTTGAGTATGTTAGCGAAGATGATAAAAATGAGCGGACCGAGTCGGTTCTTAAGAAATAAAGTAGAGTGAATAACCAAAAGAGGGTGCAAGTTCCTCTCTATGTTATTAGAAGTAGTCCCTGATGATTAAATCGGAGTTAACAGGTTTCAATCCTAGTTCTCTCGACCAAATTGATAATTGTCCAATATGGTGAATCTCATGTGAGATTAAATGCCTAATGATTTTTCCGTATGCAAAAGTAAGAACCACACCATCTTTTCTAGTAATCTCAAGAATCCTTTCGTCCTGTTCTTTTGACCATGAATGAATAAACTTTTGAGTAATTGGCCTAGTAAACTGAGAAAATTCTTTTACTGAATCCAGATTTGCCATGTTTGCAAAATCGTAATGAACAACTTGTCTGCCCTTCATTTGGTTAACCCATAATTGTTCGCAATCAATGACATGGAATAATGTTTTCAAAATACTGCCCATACCACCAACGCGATTTTTAATAAGATCATCTATAGATAGCTCTTCACACCACGTAAACCACTCATCTCGAACCTGCCAATTATAATAGAACATATCAATCATATTTTTCACACCTATCAAATAGAGTTTTTGTTTGTTTTATATTTAAAATTTTACCATAATTAAGAAACCATTTTTTTTATAGAAAGGAAACAAAAGATGAAAAACATTCTATTCCTTGCCTATCCGCAGTACGCTGATTTTGAAATTGCCCACACGCTTTTTTTCTTAAAAAAAGTGGGAAAGGCAAACGTAACAACGGTAACGATTGATGGGAAACCTGTTGAAAGTATAGCTGGGCTACTCACAATGCCTCAGCGAGGATTATCCGAAGTTAATGTTGGTGAGTACGATCTAGTTCTAATTTCCGGTGGGGATGGGGTCCACACAATTATTAATGAATCCGTTCTCCACACATTTTTGCAAAGTGCTTATTCGAAGGAAATTCCTATTGCGGCTATCTGCGCCTCCGCTACATTACTTGGAAAGTCAGGTTTACTTAAAGGAAAAAGGTTTACATGCAACCCAAATACATATGAAGTATTTAAGGATGTGTTCCAAGGTGCTAATTATACAGGTGAAAACATTGAGGTTGAAACCAATCTTATAACTGCGAAAGGAACTGCTTTTCCTGAATTCAATGTTGCAGTGGGGGACCTATTAAATATATGGAAAGATAGTACACAAGAAAATTGGGCGCTGCAGTTTTGTAGAGGCAATATTTGACTCTTTGGACAGACGCATTGCAAAAATGATTTTATTGATACGATCATGATTGGATTCGCTGCAATAGACCGCAGTCCAACTTCATGGAGTGACCGTGATTCTTCAGGAATTAAAATTATTATGGTATGTATTAGTCAGATAGAAAGCCATTCCGAGACTTTATCTCGAACAACTAAAAAAAATCGATGTTCTAAACTTGAAAAAATTTTTTTCATTTGCTTTCTTTTTATTTCAAACTAATTACGCTATTCTTATTAAGCACTACAATCTGAAGGAGGAATGGCAAAGTGAAAATTTCTAAACATGTTGAAATGGTGGAACTAGATATCGAAGGCTTTTTGCTAAATCCAACCCTACTATGGGATGATGAAAAAGCGATATTGGTGGATACAGGAATGCCTGGTCAACTTGAAGCAATCAAATCAGCAATGAATAAAATTGGCGTTCCTTTTGAGAATTTACAGGCAGTTATTTTAACACATCAGGATATCGATCATATTGGCAGCCTTCCAGAAATTCTTCAGGCACAAGACGAAAGAATTGAAGTATATGCACATGAACTAGATAAACCTTATATTGAAGGCACGAAACACATGATGAAAGCAGATCCGAATAAAATTAGTAAAGAAGTTTGGGATACACTACCTCAACCGATGCAAGCATTATACATGAATCCGCCAAAAGCAAAAGTGGATCATACACTTGAAGACGGTCAGGTACTCCCTTACTTCGGTGGCATCGAAGTGATTTTTACACCGGGCCATACACCAGGACATATTAGCTTGTATGTAAAAGAAAGCAAAACCCTTATTGTTGGTGACGCGATGGTAATAAGTAATGGTGCATTGCATGGACCCGTTCCTCGGAACACACCGGATATGGAAACCGCATTACAATCACTAGAAAAGTTTCTTCCATTCGATATTGAAAACGTGATTTGCTATCATGGTGGTTTTTTAAGTGGAAATATACATGAACAAATAAAACAACTTGTTCGGAATAACTAAAAATGTAAGTGGTGGCTTTACGGTCATCACTTTTTTTATAAAATAGAGAAGGATGGACACCAACTTTATAGAAATTTCTTAATGTAGTCATATTTAGAAGGGGGAATGTAACAGTGACAAATCAAACTTGGCAAAATAAGACGGTTAAAATCCTTGACGAGCTTTTGTTAGTAGGATTTCGAGTTTTATGTTCTGGGGATCAGTACACAAATGAAATCTCAAAAACCTCATTGCGATTAAATACACGGATGAGTGAAATTAAACATGTGATCAATCCATCGCAACAAGTAGGCGCATTTGTTGTTGAAAACAGTTCTGATGATGAAGATGGCTATTGGATATGTTTTGAAGTATCTAAGTACGAAGATATACCTAACGATATGGTCACATTAACGATTCCATCTCAAAAATATGCTGTTTTAAGACATAGAGGCTCAAATGTTGAGATTATGAATGCCTACCAGGATCTACATTTGTGGATGAAAGAAAACAACTACAGAAGACAAAAAGAAAAATGGCATATAGAAAGATTCTATAATTGGATTGATCCGAAAAATGTGGATGTAGAGTTATTTGATACGATTCATTAAAAATAACTCTGATCGACTAAGGGAGAAGGAGCAGAAAATGTCAGTCGAAAAGTTTCTGGAAAAGGTTTGTTCATTATTTAATCATCAATTAAGTCCAAATTTAGTCGGAGTTTACCTGCACGGTTCTTTAGCAATGGGCTGCTTTCAACCGGAGAAAAGCGATGTGGATGTATTGGTTATCGTGAAAGAGAAATTAAGAACATATCAAAAGATTAATCTTATTCAAGATATTTTAGCATTGGAAACATATAAACTAGAAATGAGTATTTTATTGGAAAGAGACCTAGCAGATTTTCAATTCCCCACCCCATTTGAACTGCATTATTCACAGATGCATCGAAAAAGATATTTGCAGGAAAAGGATTATCTATGTGCTAATGGGGTTGATTCAGACTTAGCAGCACATTTGGTTATAACCTATGAACGAGGAATATGTCTGTATGGAAAACCGGTTCGCGAAGTATTTCATCCGATTAACCGAAAACATTATATTCAATCGATTTTTAATGATGTGGAGGATGCAGTATCTGAAATTGTTCATCAACCAGATTACCTTACCCTCAATCTGTGCAGAGTTCTTTATTTTCTATCGGAAGGGATTGTTTCTTCTAAAAAGGAAGGCGGGGAATGGGGAAAGAAAAAGGTGCAAGATCAGTACAAACCTCTCGTATCACATGCCTTAACTAATTATTTGGGAGAAGGCTCCAAACAAGAGTGGGATCCAATCTTCCTTCAGCAATTTGCTGCGTATATGCTGAAGGAAATAAGCGGATACAAAGGTTAACATTGGATCATCTTGTTTTTATATGTGTTAAATAATATGGCAATAAGCTTCACCTAGACATCGGATAAAGAATTTGAAAATTTCCTTTGAATGGCTTTTAAAAATATATCGGCTGCAGCCGAAAAAACTTGATGCTTTTTCCATACAATATTTAAGCCTGATTCAAGCCTAGGCTCTAGCGGTCTGAAACAAAGGTTACTATCACTGGATGTATTCACTATTTTATCGATGGTTACAGCATAACCGATGCCTTCTTCTACCATAATAGCGGCATTATATGCAAGATTGTATGTAGTCACGACGTTTAGTTTATCAAAATCCTCCCCAAACCAATCCGCAAATTCATTTTTAGAAAATGTCTGCTTCATTGCCTGTCGTGAACAGATTAGTGGAACATTTAATAAATCTTTTGCTTGAATGGTGTCTTTGGAAGAAAGAGGACTGTCTTTCCTCATAACAACGCCCCAAACGTCCGTTGCCGGGATATTGATATAGTTGTATTTTGATAAATCAGCTGGTTGAATTAAAATACCAAAGTCAAGCAATCCCTTGTCTAACCGTTCGGTCACATCGTCTTCGTTCCCGCTGTATAGGTGATATCGTATATTTGGATAACGTAACTGTAAATCCTTTCCCACACGTGCAATCTGTTTCATGGCGTCTGTTTCCCCACCACCTATGTAAACATCCCCACTTATTGTTTCTTCCATGGAACTGAATTCCGCTTCTAATTTATCGACCAAATCAATGATTTCTTCTGCTCTTCTTCGCAGGAGCATTCCTTCATCTGTAAGAATGATACTGTGACTGCTGCGAATAAACAGCTTTTTTCCTAACTCTTGTTCAAGATCTTTTAATTGTCTTGACAACGTTGGGTGTGTGACATTCAAAAAATGAGCAGCACCTGTAATGCTTCCTTCTCTTGCAACAGTAAGAAAATACCGCAAAACTCTAAATTCCATGTAACACTCCTCCTTTATAATGCATTAGTATAAATATTTTAGAAATACCTATCAAGTATATCTTGTTAGGAGATATAAGTTCTTCTCGCATACAAAAGACAGAGTAAGAATAATTTTGAAAATGTAGATTGAAAATCGTGAAACTTGATTAAAATAAAAATCATTATGTTGAGTACTTTTTATAAAAATTAATGCGTATCCCTTATATAAAAACATTGGAGGGAAGGAATATGGAAACAAAAAATATGAGGGTCGTACGAGTATTTATTGCAAGCCCCTTTTTTAATGAGGAACAAATTGACAGGGTAAAAAGATTAGAAAATGCGTTAAGTAATAATCCGTATGTTATGGATATTTTTTCAGCTAGATTTCACCAATATAAAAATTTGCCATTTGGATCTGATCAATGGAGAAAGGTTGTTTTTCATAATGATTTAAAGCATCTTAGAAGATCAGACGTAGTAGTAGCAATTCATGATTACGAAGGATCATGTGTGGATAGTGGAACTGCTTTTGAAATTGGGTATGCCTATGCAATGCAAAAGCCGATTATTTTAATTAAAGAGAAGGAATCAATACCAAATCTAATGTTAGTTGAAAGTATACGTGCGTATTTCCCAAGAGTTGAGGATGTTGCAACATATGATTTTATTAATATGCCACGTATTCCATATAAGGGCCCATTGTTTTAGTTTTTTATTTTATGAAAATGAACATCTTCACTTAACGCGTAAAATAAAAAGAGCCCATTAGTTAAATTAATGGTATAGTTAGAAAGAAAATTTTAAAAGTGAGTAGGCGAACAACATGATTGAGATAAAAACATCTCCACTAAGTAATGGAGAATTTAATAGAGGAGTATTTGCTACACGTGATATCAAAAAAGGAGTACTTTTACATGAAGCTCCTGTTATTTCTTATCCCAATGATCAGCATCAATATATAGAGCAAACATTACTTGCAGATTATGCTTTTGAATATGGAATAAATCATTCTGCAATCCTTCTTGGCTATGGAATGCTGTTTAACCATTCTTATGAACCTAATGCCATTTATGAAATTAATTTTGACAACCATACATTTGATTTCTATGCTTTCACAGATATAAAAGCAGGGGATGAGATACTAATCAATTATAATGGTGATGTCGATGACAAAGAACGATTGTGGTTTCTTGAGGACTAAGGGAGATGGAGAAGTTTTCAAAACGGCATATTGGTTAAGGGTGTAGTTATACCTTCCTTCGGGAACATCCCGTAAAAACAAAACAAGTAATACACGCCACCGATGTAACGATGATAGCGAATAGTAATCCAATCGCTTCCATAAACGTATCTTCTCCCGGATAAGAAGGTTTTAATGTGATAAACCAGATAAGAAACACAAAGGTTAAAAGAAGATAAAAGCTGCTTCCGATTGCGCCCATCTTCAGTTGATTTCTTTTCGTCCCTTGCCATGCTTTATTTATTATAATCCATAAAAGGATACTACCGAATACAGCAAAGAACATCACAAGTATATGTACAATTGGGATGAATAAATATAGTAACGCGAAAAGTATAGCAATGGTTGCAAAAAATAGAACAGCATTCACTAAAAATAAAAATAGTCCAGATAACCAATGATTTTGATACCAATATGCCGCTTGTAACTTATGGACTATTTTATTATTTTCTCCGATCATATTAATGATTGGATTTTTGAAGAATAGAACAAGCAGTACGCCCAAAAGTCCGATGAATAAAATCAATGACACTAACGTATCCCCCTTAAAATTTTATTTATTAACCCTCAAACCGTCAAATCATTCTCCTCTTTAATGTCAAGTGCGTTCCTTAAGAGTTCTTGAAGAACTGCAGCAAAGAATGAAATTACAAGGGTCGCAAAGATGATGACTGCACCAGAAAGGGCTATTCCAGGATGTAAGGCATTTTGCGATACAAGTACAATGATTCCAATTACATACAAGATAAAGATGGTTATTGCACAAATTTTTATATGTCCTAAAGATGTTACAGCAATATCTGAAAAGGCATTTTTCTTTTCAATAAAATGTAAAAGCTTTAGTCCTTGATACAGCGCAAGATAAAATGGGATTGCTGTCAGATATAAACCGACAAGGATTGGAAATCTCAAAAAAGCATATTCTGGATTTTTCTTTGCTGCCACGTTTGCAAGTTCCGGTAACAGGAAAACACATAGGGAGAGTATAATAATCCCTAATATGAAAATTGCGAGTTTTAAAAAAATCGTTGTTCCTTGCCTCATAAAAGCACCTCACTTTTTGATCATACCCATATCATAATCATTTATTTATCGTATTTCAATAAAATTTTGTTAAATATCAATATTATTTAGTGAAAAATAACTTTCAGTTTTTGGTATAATTGGTATAAAAGCTTTTCAGAGCAGCAAAGTGGGGGAAAATGAAATGTTGCAATCAATTATTTTTGATATGGATGGGACTCTATTTCAAACAGATAAAATTTTAGAAGTATCACTTGATGATACGTTTAACCATTTGCGGTCACTAAACTTATGGGATACAAACACACCTATTGATAAATACCGTGAAATAATGGGCGTGCCATTACCTAAAGTGTGGGAAGCTCTATTACCTTACCACTCTATTGAAGTAAGAAAACAAACTGATGCGTTTTTTCTAAAAAGATTAATTGAAAATATAAGAAGTGGAAAAGGTGATTTATATCCAAATGTAAAGGAGACCTTCACTTTCTTAAAAGAAAATAATTATTCAATTTACATAGCAAGCAATGGACTGGTGGAATATTTACAAGCTATTGTGAGTTATTATCATTTAGATAATTGGGTAACTGAAACGTTTAGCATTCAACAAATCCAAACGCTTAATAAAAGTGATTTGGTGAAAAAAATTATAAAAAAATACAGTATTACAAATGCAGCAGTGGTCGGCGACCGGCTTTCTGATATAAAAGCAGCTAAAGAAAATGAATTGCTTGCGATTGGATGTAATTTTGATTTTGCACAAGAAAACGAGCTTGAACAGGCCGATTTTGTAATAGATGACTTAATTGAACTAAAAACAATATTACCAAGAGCAGGAAAGTGCACATCTTATTGATGTAATTTAGCGAATGGGTGAGGGGGGAATTTGCTGAATGAGTATAGTTTGGTTTCTTAATGTAATTGGTTTGGTCTTTTCTATGATTGGAGTAACGCATATTAAAAATAATGATTATCTCGTATTTTTATATATTGGATTAGTTATCCAGACTATTGCTGCAGTGATTTACTACGTAGTTAAATATAATAATAGAAAAGCTATAAAGTAAATTAATGTGTTCTGTGGTTTTAGAAATGAATTATATTATACTCGTTTAAAATAGTATGTATTAAAAAGGATTGGGTTTATATGACAAAATAAAAAAGGGGTTAAATCATGAAAGCATTGACCGGGACGATTGCATTATCCGTTTCTTTTGTGTTATTCATTTATTTATACGGCTTAAAAGAAGAATTTTCGGTGAAATATAATCCGGGTTTATATATATTTCCATCCATATTGCTACTTATTGCAATCATATGCTTTGGGATGTTAGTTATACAATATGAAAGTGAAAGTGAAAGGTCTAAAAAGAAGTGAGTGTTAGAATGGCAATGAAGGTGATTTGGTGATATTTGGGTAATCGTGAAATTATTTACTCGAAAGTAATGGATTCGAGCAGATAAGAAGAGGAACCGTGTTCTCATCTACCCGAATGAAGCAGATGCGAGCAGATAAGAGGAGGAACCGTGCTTTCATCTACCCGAAAGAGACGGATGCGAGCAGATAAGAGGAGGAATCGTGCCCTTATCTACCCGAATGAAGCAGATGCGAGCAGATAAGAGGAGGAACCGTGCTTTCATCTACCCGAAAGAAGCGGATTCGAGCAGATAAGAGAAGGAACCGCACCCTTATCTACCTGAAAGAAACAGATTCGATCAGATAAAAAGAAGAACCGCGCCCTCATCTTCTCGAATGGAGCTGTCCGAGAAGGAAAAGAGAGGGATCGCGGTTCCTGGATGTTCTTTTGCAAGTAACTAACTGAGTGTCATCCCAGCCGATAACTTCCACCTTCGTTAATGTAATGTTTTCCTATACCATCTTCGTATATAAATGCTTCAAATACCGCCAACGTGCAATGAAAAAGTATACGACTTGAGCTGCCCCAAAGACTACAAAAATGATAATAGATGACTTTAACACTGAAAAGTCAACAAGACGCTGCAGAGCGAAAAAGGCAACGGACCCGTGAATGATCGCCATGACAATCGGCAAGAAGAATAGGAGTACAAGTTGTCTGGTTACGATTTGGTTAAGTTCCTTTTTACTTAGGCCGATTTTGGAAATCATTCGGTACTGCTGTTCATCTCGATCTAAATCTGCATAGAGGCGGAAATAAATGAAGCTTGCGGCAAAGGTAAAGAATACGATTCCGACTAGTCCACTTAGAATGAGCAAAAGACCATTCTCTTGTTTAGACGTTAACCAATTTAACACGAGTGAATTAAAGTTATAGTTGTCTGGATTTAATTTCTTGGTAATGTTTTGAGCCACTTCTTTTGTTTCCTGCCAGTTTTTTACGACGAAGCGATAATCTCTAAAATTGGATTCGTCCCCTTCCAAAAATTTTTCGTACATTTTATCTGAAACGATAATAGTGGTACTACCTATTTCCGGAAAAACGATGTATGACAAGGATTTTTTTATTGTAACGTCAGCTTTTACTTTTTCTTGAACAATCTCTAAATGCTTCGTGTTTTGTCCTTCAATTCGCCAATCATTTTTTTGTTTAACGGTTGTTGGCGTGAGAATGGCTTGACTCGTTGAAACAGTTTCTGTTGGATAACCAAGTGCTTTAGCCATTGCATTATAGTCACTAAGTTTAATCATGGTCGTATTATTTGTCGTATATATGGGCTTATATGATCCCATCCTAAATGGAATCTTCGCTTTTGTGAGCTCTTGTTGAATGGTTTGGATAGCTTCTTTATCTGCTTTTTCACCAAACGATGAGTAACTAAATGCATATGGATTAATCATTTCAGATAATCCCGAGTTACCTAATGCTAAGCATGTTCCAATTCCAGTGAATGCCGAGGCTGAAATGACAGATACAAGGAAGAACATAACTGCATTGTCCTTCATTCGGTACATAAATTCCGAAATCGTCACCATATTCGTTTTCTTAAAAAAGAAACGGCTATTCTTCTTTAAACTTCGTATCGAATACACACTAAACTGCGTAAATAAAAAGTATGTCCCCAAAATCGTTAAGCCGACTCCAGATAACAGCAAGCCAAGTGAAATAATTTGAAGAATCGCAAAGCAAAGCACCATACCGTAACCGGCAGCAAGTAAAACAATCGCTAACAAAGATAACCATGGTGAAGCTTTTGGCTCGGGCTTTGGTTTTTCCTCCGCCTTCACAAGCTCAAGGACAGTCCCTGTTCTTACTAATCTAGAAGTAAATAAAGAAATCAAAAGGAAGAGCAGAAGAAATGCACCCGCAGTAAGTAATGCGGCCTTGATTGGAAAATAAAATGATAACCCTTTATCAATTCCTAAAATGTTTGCACTTATAATTAATAGAAACTTCGAAAGGAAAGTTCCTACAACAACGCCGCCTATAATCGCAGCACATCCAATGATCATATTTTCAACAAAAAGAAGTCGATAAAATTGCTTTCTGGACATTCCAAGAATCATAAGAATACCGAATTCCTTTTTTCTTAGTTTTAGAAAGGCGCTAACTGAATACAGCAAAAAGAAAAATGAAAAAATGAATATAATGATTTGAGCTACCTTCATTCCCATCGTTCCCAATGCACTAATCATGTCGCTAGTCGACTTAAGCTCCCCTTGTAATTCGGGATGAAATAATAGCAGCGCATAGATGAAAAAGATCATAACTGAAAAGGCACTGCTCAAAAAATGGGCTAAATACGTCCGTTTATTTCGAAGAACGTTATTAATCGCGAATTGGCGAAGGTTCATTTGCAGTCCCTCCAATTCGTGAAAGATTCTCGATGATCTTTTGATAAAAGTCGGATCGATTCGTTCCCATTCGAATTTCATTCACTAATTGACCATCTTTAATAAAAACAACACGCTGACAGTAACTAGCTGCAACTGCGTCATGGGTCACGAGCATCATCGTTGCTTGTTCTCCCTTATTTAGTTTTTCTAGCATTTCCATTACGTCTTGTGCTGCCTTTGAATCTAAATTTCCGGTAGGTTCATCGGCGAGAACAAGTTTTGGCCGATTAATAAGGGCACGGGCAACTGCTGTACGCTGGGCCTGTCCACCGGAGATTTCATAGGTCCGTTTATCTAAAATAGAAGTGATACCTAATTTTTCAGCAAAAAGGTTTACTCTTTTGTTCATCTCCTCAATGCTCACACCATCTAATGTTAATGGAAGAACAATATTTTCCTTCACCGTTAAGGTTGGAAGCAGGTTAAAAGATTGAAAGACAAATCCTAATTCGCGTCTGCGAAAAATCGCCAATTTCTGATGGGACAAGCGATAGGGATTCTCACCGCCGATACGAATCTCCCCGGAAGTTGGGCGGTCAATCGTCGAAATCATATTTAATAAAGTCGTTTTCCCGCTTCCTGATGGTCCCATAATCCCTACAAACTCGCCTTGATTGATCGTTAAATCGATATTTCGAAGGGCTTCATAATTCACATTCCCTTTATACACTTTCCCTAAATCCCGAACAGTTAATATTTCCATAAAAGGTTCCTCCTCATGTTCGTGTGTATGTATTAATTAGTTCATACACCTTGTATGTGTATTATATGGTTAATACATTTATAAAGTCAACTGCCATTTTTTATAAAAGGAAGGAAAAATGGAGGGGTTCGAGAATACTAATCTATATATAGATTGGACATTGTATACTGAAAAAGATCCGCGAAAATGAAGGAGTTTTAATTTTGAAAGCAAATCGAGTGATGTTTCATGAATTTGGAAAACCGGAAGATGTGTTAATCGTTATGAATCAGCGGATAAATCCGCTCGCTGATGGGGAAGTTCTTGTTCGCATGAAAATGTGCCCAATTAATCCGTCTGATCTGATTCCGATTAGAGGGTCTTATTCTCACCGCATTTCACTGCCTGCCATTCCAGGATATGAAGGGGTAGGAATTGTAGAGGAGGTTGGTCCTTCTGTTTCGCATGACCTAATTGGTAAACGTGTCCTTCCGTTAAGAGGGGAAGGGACATGGCAAGAAGTTGTTAGGGCGCCAGCTAAGTGGTTAATTCCTATTCCCGATGAAATGGATGATACAATCGCTGCCCAGCTCTATATTAATCCGGTTACAGCTTTTGTTATTTGCACTGAAATATTGTATTTAGGACCAGGTGATTATTTATTAATGAATGCAGCGGGATCGGCAATTGGCCGGTTGTTTGCCCAGCTTGCTAGAATCATAGGGTTTCAATTTATCGCAGTGACAAGAAATCCTGTTTATACTGAAGAGCTGCTCAAACTAGGGGCTTCCCATGTTATAGACACTTCAGTTAGGCCCTTACAAGAATCGGTGATGGAAATAACAAATGGAAAAGGTGTAAATGCAGCGATTGATTCAATTGGTGGTTTAGATGGGACACAGCTTGCATATTGTGTCCGTCCGGAAGGCAACTTTCTAACAATTGGCTTACTGTCTGGCACGCAAATTCAATGGAAGGAAGTTTCGATGCGGACGAAAGTAAATGTTAAACTATTTCACCTTCGTCACTGGAATAAACAAGTTTCGGTTCAAAAATGGCAAGAGACATTTCACAAATTAATGACATTAGTGACTGAGCAACGATTAACATTGGCTTCACCCGAATCATTTTTCAATCTAGTGAAAGTACGGGAAGCGGTAAGAGAATCCGAAGCTTCGAATAGAAGTGGACGGAAGGTTTTTATAGAAATATAGTGTATATGGAAATAAGAGATCGGAAGGTGTTTCTATTATTTGCATACATATGATGGAGGTGGCGATTAAATGACTTATCCTATTAGGGTACGGGCGTGTGCGCTCATTATCGAAAACGACTCGATTCTTTTAGTTGAGTTTCAAGATGAAAGGGGGTTGCATTATAATTTGCCAGCAGGTGGAGTGGAACCTAATGAATCTGTTATTGAAGCAGTTAGACGGGAAGCGAAAGAGGAAGCTTCGATTGAAGTAGATGTCGGTCCCTTGGCCATTGTTTATGAATATGCTCCCCATTTAAACTCGAGTAAATTTGGAGAAACGCACTCTTTACAGTTAATGTTTGAATGTAAGATAAAAGATGGATTTATTCCAAAGCAACCGAGTATCCCAGACCCGAATCAAACCGATGTTAAATGGATAAAATTATCTGAGCTGAATGAGATTGTTCTATTCCCGAATATTAAAGAACAAATCATTACATATGTAAAACGAAAAAATAGTATTGAGTTCATTGAGGAACATGCCTTAGAAGGGTAGGTATTGAATGGCTATAGGGCCGGTTTTTTTAACATTATCCATAAGTAAATAAGATATTTAGCCAAATGCCTCTCCTCGGTTGGAGAGGCTAGAATAGAAATGATTGGAAAACAGAAGGAATGGTTTGACAAATATCGGAAGTCTATTAAAATAATAATAGTATTATCTGAATTTTCCCTTTTATATTAGTTAATCCGCAAGTTATTTCCCTTTTACTTTTTCCCTAATTGAAACCACTTTTCCCCACTCGCTTTAACACTCATTAATTTTAAAAATCTTTCCGAAGTTCAAATGTGATTTTGCATTTAATGATGATGATTACAAAACTTGATAGGAGGAGGAATCTATGGGATTTGAAGAAGAATATCAGGCCTTTTTGAATTCTCACTTGCAAGTAAGAACCGGAGAGCGGCTGCGTCGCTTACAGGAAGGTCATGACCAAGCTGAAAGGTTATTTTTGAAGAAAGTATGGTGGCCATCATTTTATCATTTCCAGTATCTTCATCCGGAATATGAAGTCGATGATTTTAAGGATGGCAAAAGGTATTTAGATTTTGCATATATTCGTCCAGGCATCCGGATATGCCTGGAGATTGACGGGTATGGTCCTCACCTAAAAAACATAAGCAGATGGCAATTTTCCGACAGCCTGGAACGTCAAAACCAATTGGTGATTGACGGATGGACAGTGATCCGTTTTTCTTATGACCAAGTAAAAGAGAAGCCTCGTCGATGCCAACAGATTGTTCAACAGGTGATTGGCCGATGGCTGGGTGATGAATTGGACCAGACCTCTCTAACCTTTCTTGAAAAGGAAGTTCTTCGGCTAGCGATTCGAAAAGGAGAAACCATATCTCCTATAGAAGTCGAAAAGTATTTGAAACTAAGTGACAAGACGGTAAAAAAAGTACTTTCCCGACTAGTTGATAAAAAGATGCTGATGCCCGCATCTGGAATCAAGAGGGTCCGCTCATATCGATTGGGGGATCGGGTAAAGCACCCGATCAGATAAATAGGCGGAAAACTTCCGCTTAAATGGCTTAATAGCTTTGAAAATGACTTGAATAGACGGAGGAATTCCGCCTATTGCCTAGAAAAACGTGAAAATGGGGGATTTTGCTTTGCATAACCGGAAAAACTCCGTTTAAATACCCCAGAAACATGCCTCATCCTGTATCTAACCGGAAAAACTCCGTCTATTTTCAACTTAATTAAGGCCAAGACAACTTCTTTTTAAATGGAAGTGGTTTTAAACATTGCCAAAAGGGAATCAACTAATAATAGGAACATAAAGGAGTGATTTTAAATGAGTAAAGTGTTGTTTACATCTCATGCAACGGCAAAAAGTGGACGGAGTGGCCATGTGAGATCGGATGATGGGTTAATTGATTTAGATTTAGTAATGCCTACTGAAAAGTCGGACAAAAAGGGGTCAAATCCTGAACAGCTATTCGCGGCTGCTTACTCAGTCTGTTTCGATGGAGCGTTAAATTTGGTGGCTTCGCAAAAGAAAAAGGAGATCGATTCAACTACAACAGCCAGTGTAAGCTTTTTAAAGGATCCGGATGATGGAGGCTTTAAAATTGCCGCCACTTTAACGGTTGAAATTAAAGGTGTAAGCCAAGAGGAAGCTGAGGAGCTTGTTGAGGCAGCCCACCAAGTTTGTCCTTACTCTAAAGCTACTCGCGGAAACATTGATGTTGAGTTAAAACCGAAGGCAGTTTAATTCGATAGACGCATGAAAAAATACGAAAGGCTAAAACTAATCGTAACAGCTTTAGCCTTTTTGATACAGGACTACAGACAATTTCCTCAACAATGAGAGTGTATACGAGGTGGTGAAAAAATGAAGTATGTGATTATCGGCGGGGATGCAGCAGGGATGAGTGCGGCCATGGAAATATTTCGTAAAGTGAAGGATGCGGAGATTGTTACATTTGAGAAAGGAGGAATTTATTCATATGGGCAGTGTGGACTTCCATATGTGATAGGTGGAACCGTTTCTTCAACAGATGAGGTTATCGCTCGAAGTGTAGAGACCTTCCGACAAAAATATGGGATCGATGCACATTTATATTGTGAAGTGAAAAATATTGATTCAGACGAAAAAAAGGTGTATGGCGTTCATACAAAAACAGGTGAGGCATTCTGTCAATCGTATGATAAATTGTTGATTGCAACAGGAGCGAGTCCCAACTTGCCGGAGTGGGAAGGAATCGAACTAGAGCATGTTCATGTATTAAAGACTATTCCGGACACACATCGTATTTTAGATAGTCTAAAAGAAGAAATAAACGATGTAACAATTGTAGGTGGAGGATATATTGGGCTTGAGATGGCTGAAAACTTCCATAAGCTCGGGAAACATGTCCGAATTATCCAACGCGGGAAACAGCTTGCATCAATTTTTGACGAGGATATGGCAGTACATATTCTTAAAGAAGCCCAAGAAAAGGGAATTGAAGTCATTTTACAGGAAGATGTGAAGAGAATAGTCGGGGAAACAACGGTAGAAGCGATTGAAACAGACAAGCGGCGTTATGAGACAGATTTAGTGTTAATTTCAATAGGAGTGCATCCGAATACAACTTTTTTGAAAGGGGCGGATATCCGTTTAAGTACAAACGGAGCCATTGAAGTGAACCGTTATATGGAAACGAGCGTGAAAGATATCTATGCAGCAGGAGATTGTGCTGTTCAATACCATCGGGTTAAAGAGCAAGACGATTACATTCCTCTTGGCACAACGGCCAACAAACAGGGACGGATTGCCGGGTTAAATATGGCCGGTAATGGGGTTGCTTTTGGAGGAATTGTCGGTTCATCCATTATTAAGTTCATGGATCTAACGCTCGGAAAAACAGGATTGTCCGAAAAAGAAGCTAGAGTTCTTCAGTTTCCATTTCAAACAATTTCACTAGAAGTGAAAAACCACGCTGATTATTACCTAGGGGCAAGCCCGCTCTTTATCAAACTGATGTATCGAAAGGATAATGATCAACTCCTCGGTGGGCAAATTATCGGGAAAGACGGAGTTGACAAGCGTATTGATGTTTTGGCAACTGCACTGTTCAATAAAATGTCCGTAACAGAGCTTATAGATTTAGATCTCAGTTATGCCCCTCCATATAATAGTCCGTGGGATCCGATTCAACAAGTGGCGCGTAGACATTGAGAAATTTCATGTAAATAGAATGAACTATGAATGTTTAACCTTATTTTAAAAAGGGTATATGATAGATAACTACATAATGAAAGGATGACCGACTGATGGAAAAAGAAATGAAAGAACTTATTGACGGATTAAATGAAGATCTGAGTGGAGAATATTCGGCTGCCATTCAATACACTTATTATGCATCCGCGGTACAAGGTCTTTATTATCAAATTTTAAAACCTATGTTTGAAAAAGAAATTCCTGATGAGCAGGGCCATGCTCTTTACCTATCTGAAAAAATTATTAATCTTGGCGGTCAACCAACGACTAAACCGGCGGAAGTAAAACCGGTAACCGATGCTAAGGAAATGCTTGAAGAAGCGCGTAAAGCTGAGGAACAAACAATTGCCCGCTATAAAGTACGTCGTGAACAAGCTGACAAATTAGGATTAATCGAATTAGTCGTTAAACTGGAAGATATTATTTCTGATGAAACTAGACATATGGAAGAAATGCAACGATTACTAAATGATCCCCGTTTTTCCTAATCGGATACAGACAGAACTGTACATATAAGAATGAAAAAGCCTACTTCTAAAGCAGGCCTTTTTTGCTTTGTAGACATTGCATTGATGGTAAACCTTTCTAGCCTTAATTTACCTACAACAATTCCCCTCTATTAACCTACATATGGTCAGTCTCTAACAGTCTCTCCCTACTAACCATAAAACAATGGTTTTGAGAAAAAAGGAATAATGGAACAATCAAGCGAAGTAAGATAAAGAAAAGGGGGGATTTGTATGATTAAAAAATTCTTAGTTATCATTCTTTTCTTTTCTTTATTTTTAACGGCTTGTTCAAAAATAAAAGTGATAAATTTTGTTGGTAAGAGCAGTAATTGGGATATAAATTATGGAGTAACGGTGCTAGATGAAGATAGCGAATCTACCAATATAACAATAAAATATATTGGGAAAGACCCTATTCCTAAAAAAATTACATATAGTATTGAAACTGTCTCGGGGAAATCAAGCGGCAACGAGCCACTAACTGAGAGTGGTGTATTAAAAGGTAGTGGAGGAGGTTGTGATGGCTGTTCAGTTGTTCAAGAAAATGAAGAGATAAACGCCATCATCACGTGGAATGGAAAATCTGAAACTTTTAAGTTGAAGAATAAATAGTCTTTTAAAGAATATAAATTTTTAATATTTCAGTAAAGATACTCTTCCAGATAATAAATCAAATAGAGGTGAGAGCAATGGGTGATTTCAATAAGTTAAGCCCAATCGAAGCAGCACATCAGTTTATCCGTAAGCATTTTCCAAATTGTCAAGGAGCCTTATTAGCTGGGAGTGTGGTTCGAAGTGAAGCTACAGCAACATCTGACCTTGACATTGTTATTTTTGATCACAACGTTAGTTCATCTTATAGAGAATCCTTAACTGAATTTGATTGGTCGATAGAGGTCTTCGTACATAATTTAACCTCATATAAGCACTTTTTTAAAAATGATTATGAAAGAGCGAGACCTTCAATGCCAAGAATGATTTCAGAAGGAATGGTCTTAAAAGACGATGGAATCATTGATTCTGTCAAAAAAGAGGCTAAAGAAATCATTGAAAAAGGTCCAGCGGAATGGTCAGTAGAAACGATAAATGCAAAGCGTTATTTTATTTCGGACGCACTGGACGATTTTATAGGTTCTGCTAATAGAGCGGAAGATATATTTATAGCAAATACACTTGCAGAATTAGTAAGCGAATTTGTATTGAGAACGAACCGTAAATGGATAGGTGCATCCAAATGGGTAGTTCGTTCATTAAAACAATATGATGAAGAATTCGCAAAGCAATTTGTAGAGGCATTTGATATTTTTTACAGGACCGGTGACAAAAATCATGTAATACAATTAGTTGAGAATATTTTGCAGCCCTTTGGAGGAAAACTATTTCATGGCTTTTCGTTGGGAAAGAAGTAGGCAAAAAAGATGCTGATGCCCGCATCTGGAATCAAGAGGGTCCGCCCATATCGAGTGGGGGATCGAGGGAAGCATCCAATCCGATAAATAGGCGGAAGAATTCCGCTTAATTAGCTTAATAGCATTGAAAATGAATTGAATAGACGGAGGAATTCCGCCTATTGGCTTGAAAAACGTAAAAATGGGGGATTTTGCTTTGCATAATCGGAAAACTTCCGCTTATATGGCCCTGAAACATGCCCCATTCCGTATCTAACCGGAAAAACTCCGCTTATGTCATGTACTTTCACCGGTTACCTAATTAAGATAAAGCTTCTTAATTAAATGGAAGTTTCGATGAACCGTACTATAAGTAATTGTGGTTTGCAAAAAAGATGTCAAAGGTAATTTTGGGGTATTGGAAGGGGAGTCGTTTGCGAACAGTATGCAGAGATACGCGTAAAAATAAAATAAAAAACTGCCCATCAATAGTCATCATCTGGGCAGTTTTTTATTTAGAAAGTAGCCAGTTAGAAAAGTACCATTAAATTTTCGTTGTTCCAGAGTTTTTCCGCGTGAATAGGATACCGATTATAATGGCTAAAACCGTTAAAATAATGGTTAATAGTAATGTTTTTAAATAGTATATATTCTCAGTTTCGGCAATTAACTGAACACTGTAATCAGCTAGTTTCCATGGTGAGATGCTCCAGTATTTACCGATCAAAGATCCTATCATAGTGGCAATTGGCAGGGTTATAATTGTGAAGGTTGTTGCAAGTGCTGATTTAAACATTGCACTAAACATAATAGCAACAGATGTTGCAAATAAAATCCATACGCAATAAGACATGACCATTTGAATAAATGCCATAGTACTTACTGAACCATATAAAATTGATGTGTAATACATACTGCCTGCATAGCCTACAATAGTACTGATAATTCCTAGTAAACTAGCAACAGTCCATTTACTCATAAATAGTGCTATAAAGGAAATGGGTCTCACATATATAAGGGTTGCTGTGCCGCTTTGTCTTTCGCGATTAATCATCCCAGCAGCTGTAATGACGAACACAATAAGGCCAATTGATTGGAATTGTCCAGTGGAAGCTTTGAGAATATCTATTGGTGCAAATTCTGGTAAAGTAACAGCGACCCCATCCGGTAAATTACCGACAGCGTTTAAAATGTCTTCCATATAATAATTTATTAACGGATCTGAAATACCTAGGAAAATAAATAGTAGTGGCATCCACAAAAATTTAAAACTTCGCCAGCTTTCACGAAATTCCTTTTGAAGTAGTACGGTGAAAGTTTTCATTGTCCAACCACCTTCATAAAAATTTCTTCAAGTGTCATCGTTACTCTTTCCACTTTTAATATAGAATATGGCAAAACAACGAGCTGGGACATTAGTTGCTGCATTGTAGGAAAGTTATCTTTTATTTCGATAAAGACATAACTTTCTTCCATTGTGGTTGGTAATTGTGTTTGTTTAGCAAAGTGCAAAGCTTCATCCTTACTTGAAAATTTTATCCTATAGCGGTATGAATCGAATTTTGCACGTATGTCCTTTAAAGATCCTTGCTCAACCAATCTACCATTTTGTAAAAAGAGCAGCTGGTCTGTCATTTCTTCGGCATCATTCAAAATATGTGTTGAATACAAAATCGTTGATTGCTGCTGTAATTGTTTTAATAGATTCATCATTTCCCGTCTTCCAACAGGGTCAAGGGCGGATACAGGTTCGTCTAATAGAAGAAGCCTTGGTTTGTGGACAATGGCTTGAGCAATGCCAAGTCGTTGCTTCATCCCACCTGAAAATGTTGCGGTTTTTTTTAGCATATCGTTCTTTAATCCAACAAAATTCAACACTCGTTCTGATTGTTTTTTTGCATCCCTACTTGATACACCGTTTAGCTTTGCAGTCATTTCGGTAAATTCTAATGCAGTTAACCAAGGAAAAAAATTAGGGAATTGAGGTAAAAATCCGATTTCCTTCCTAATATCTTGTTCATTTTGCATTCTTACAGATCCATTTGTAGGTTTTAATAAACCGGTTAGCATGGATAAAGTGGTTGTTTTTCCAGCACCATTTGGACCTATTAATGCTGTGGATGTACCCTCTTCAAGTGTGAATGACAAATCTGATACTGCCTTTTTTACACCAAAAATCTTCGTCAGATGTTGTACTGTAATCATGAGGTTTTTCTCCCAAAAATAAAGTATATGATTGGTCCGATGATATTGCCTAATATAATCACAATAGTCCATACCCATTTTGGACCGTTTGTTGCATGAATGCGTACTAAATCGATTAGTGCAACAATAAGTAATATAACTTGAATAGCAATTAATGGAGCTATTAACGCCCAATTGATATCTGCCATTATAAAATCACCTCTACTTTTAAATAATCAGCCAAATTACGAACCATCGCTTTATAGCTTGATTGTTCTTTTAAAGAATCAAATGCAGGATTTTGTACAATCGTATGAACTAAATCCTTTTTTACAGATTGTTCATCCCTAGGTGCTTCGCTGCTTAGTGGTGATGTATTTTCAATCCATTGCGACAATAAATAGAAGTAGGAATTTCCCCTTAACTTAATAGGAAATTGAATATTTTTACAAAGTTTTACGTAACACTGCAACATTTCTAGTCCCCGTTCAAATTGACCCTTCATGGTATAAACAGTTGCTGCCTTATAATAAAAAATAAGTACAGCGTTAAAGTTTAGATTTTCTAAATCAAACATTCGGATGAGTTCTTGAATTTTATTAATCGTTTCATCTATATAATCTGTGTTTGCCACTTCAAGCATAATTGCTTCTGTTGCACTTATTAAGAGCTGCATTAAATTTTGGTAATAGCTAATTTGAATAATTTCTTTTGCTTTTTCTGTATTACCGAGCATTGTATGTGCTGTAGAAATAAGATGATCTGTACCAAATTGTATTTGAACATCCTTTCCTAGCAATGCTAATACCTCTTCCGGTTTTCCTAGTTGCAAATATGCGAAGGCTTCCATCATAGTTGCTTCATTTGCTAATCCGAGATCTCCACTTAAAGTTTTCACTCGTGAACAAAGCTGCAGGACACGTTCTAGAATGGATTGTTGGTCAGCTGATTTTGGAAAGTAATTTAAATATAGTTGTGCCATTTTTAGAACAAATGGAAAACAAGAATAATATTCACTTAAATACTCTTCTATTGACTTTTCCACTTGGTCAAATTCCTTTTGCGAAAATTGCTGTGCCAGTTGTGAATATATTTTTACGATTTGTTCCTTTGTCAATTGCGGTTTGTAACCTAATAATGTATCGATGGAAATGTTGAAGTACGTTGCTAATTTCGGTAATAACGTAATATCGGGATAGCTTTGCCCCTTCTCCCATTTGGAAACAGCCGCCCTCGATACGCCTACATATTCAGCAATTTGTTCTTGGGTGACCTTTAGTTCTTTTCGACGATTCGCAAACATGGTTGAAAATTGAAAGTGTTCCATCTTAGGTCATCTCCTTTTACTGTAACTATAATGTAAATAAAGCTAATTTAGTAGCGAATACAAGTTACATTTCAGTGCAATTGTCAACCATGAGTTGACTTTGGTTAAAAAGCTTAAATTGTCAGCCGAGAAATATACAGTATCTTAAGTCTTAAACATGATAGAGATCCTATTGGCAACCATTAGCCGGTTTGGTAAATACTTAGTGGCACGATGGTATTAGTTTTAAAGGTTGCAGTTATAATGAATTACTAATCTGATATAGAGGAACTAAACTTAGATGATGAAAATTTAAGAAGGAAAAAATGAAAAGAGGTAAAGAGGGGGGAGAGAAGGGAAATATTGTATTCAAGAACGGCTCGTATTTTCCGATTGTTATAGTACTCCCGCAATTGCGATTGAGGGAGTCGTTTACCAAAATGAGAATTTTTTTTGGAAAGTTTTAAAGAAACTTTTCTCTTTGGAAAATCAAAAGGCAGATTTACCCTGAAAAACATTTCTTGTTGGGGCTGAACAAGGTCCCCGCGCTTTCTCTTGCGGTTAGATCGCTGCTAGCTTTTTTAGTACACAATCAACCATTTCATTGATATCCTCATTTTCTGTGCTTTGCAAGTATTCAGGCTTAAGGACTTGGGTTTTCTTCGCCACATAATAATCAATTAGAGATTGTTTCAATGGCAATCCCTCTTCCATTAAAAATGGAGTATTAACAAATCTCTCTAGAACAATTTCATCCTGAATAATTAGGATTGAGGCATTCAACTCATTAAAAACTTCTTCTTTCATACCATTTTGATAAAAGGTGTGAATAATAGAAGTTTGTTCTTTTCTTGATTGCATCTTTTTTTCATAAAGATGGGGACAGCTTCTTTTTAAATCTTTCAGATAAATATCTGACGTATATGCAGCTGAAAAAACAGCTTGTTCAAACACTTTTCGCAAACGAAGCGAATATGACAATTCTTCGTTGGAAATGGTTTGACCAAATTCATTTATATAATTAATACAGAGGTTAGTTAGCTCCATAATGATGTCTTCTTTTGAAGAAAAATAGTTATACAAGGAAGCTCGGCTCAAATTCATTAAATCGGCGATATCTTGAATGGTAAGTGTAAGGAATCCTTGCGTACGAATGACATGGATTAACTTTTTTACATAGGCTTTTCTCAACCTTTGTCTTTCATCAGGTGCAATTTTTCTCAAAAATACCACTCCTTTTATCCTGAAATTATACCATATCGAGCAAGGTTAATTAATTTAATGGTATTCCCAATTCTTTTCAGTTTACAACGAAAGGAAAGAGGAGTATGGTATACAAAGTAAACATTTTAGACACTTTAAATGAATTTAGTATAAAGTGTATAATTGTTGGTTTTCCAAACATTTAAATAAGAATTTAAGATAATAAGGGGAGAATATAAGAATGGCTACCAAGACTATTGCACCAGTAACAAATGACTTTTATAAAATTGTGACAGAACGCCGTTCAATAAAAAAATACGATAAAACAGTAAAAATTAGCCGTGAAGAGATGGAAGAAATCCTTACATTAGCAACACGTGCTCCTTCTTCCATTAATATGCAGCCATGGCGTTTTCTTGTGATTGAAAGCCCTGAGGCAAAAGTGAAACTTGCTCCACTGGCCCGTTTCAATCAGACCCAGGTTGAAACATCATCAGCCGTTATTGCTGTTTTTGGTGATTTGAATAATTTTGAGAAATTCGAAGAAATCTACGGTGCAGCTGTAGATAGAGGATATATGCCATTAGAAGTAAAAGAACAAATTCATGCATCTTTTTCAGGCTATTATGAAACTATTTCACGCGAACAAATGAAAGATGTTGTTTTGGTTGATGGCGGTCTTGTCTCTATGGAATTAATGCTTGCTGCCCGTGCTTATGGATATGATACAAATCCAATGGGTGGATATGAAAAAGATCAAATAGCCGAAGCTTTTGGACTGGATAAAGAACGTTATATTCCAGTTATGTTGATCTCAATTGGTAAAGCGGCAGACAACGGACATACATCTGTACGCCTCCCAATTGACCAAATCGCACAGTGGAAGTAATAAAATATAAACAAGAGAGGACCTGAGGTTCAATGATTATTGTACATGCTACATTCCAAATAAACCCAGACAAGGAAAACTTATTTCTAGAGGAAATCCAGCCGCTTATTGCCGCTTCAAGAGAAGAGAACGGAAATATTTCTTACAGCCTTCAAAAAGATGTAGAAAATGAACATGTATTTTTGATGATAGAAATTTGGCAGGATATGCAGGCGGTTGCTAGTCACAATTCAAGCGATCACTTCACTAAGTTCGTAGCAAAGGCAAAAGATTTCTTGACTGCACCGTTAGAAATTAAGGCATATGAGGGGCAGCAACTAAAACTATAGAAATGCATTCATAAATATAAGGAAAAACAGATAGAGAGTATCCCGAAGTTTTTAGGGATCTCTCTTTTTTGTTGTTTATAAAATATATTCTTTTCGACTATAAGAGCAAGAATGAGGACGAATTGGAGATCGGTTACTTGTTAAAATGAATTCAACAAACATAGGAGGAAATGAAAATGAACAAGATTAAGGAATTCAATGAATTACATACTTCGAAGGGATTATTATTTCTAGGAAACGCGTGGGACTTACTTTCAGCTTTAACGCTTGAAAAAGCGGGGTTCAAAGCAATTGGGACGACCAGTTGGGGAATCGCCAATGCACATGGATTATCAGATGGAGAATTGATTGATTTTGATAAACATTTAGGTGTTATCAAAACGATAGTAGAAAATGTGAAGATCCCTGTTTCTGCTGATATAGAGGCAGGATATAGCGAAGATACGAATAAGATTATTGAGAATGTTTTAAGGACAGCGGATGTCGGGGCAGCGGGTATCAATATTGAAGATTCATTGAAAAAGTCAAATGGTTTAAGAGAGATTTCAGAACACTGTAATCTACTGGAAAAAATAAGAATTGCATTAGACCATAATGGATATAAAGATTTTTATGTTAATGCCAGAACTGATACTTATTTTCAAATGCAAAACCCTTTTACGGAAACAATAGAACGAGCAAAGGCGTATATTGAGAGTGGCGCTAGCGGGATATTTGTTCCTGGAATAAAAGAGTCTAATGAAATTAAAGAAATTTCCATGAGTGTAAATGCTCCGCTAAATATATTGTCATTACCCGGCCTAACAAATTGTAATAAGCTTGAAGAATTAGGAGTAAGACGATTTAGTTTTGGAAATGCCCTATCTGATAATATAATTGCTTATTTAGAAAGGAAGGTTGATGAATTATTAGAAAGGAAGGATACGTCCCTTTTGTATGAACCTGAGCACTAATATTGTGGATTTACTAGTGATAATGTAAGCCTGCAATTTGACAAGAAGCTCTAGTCACGGTGACCCTATCATAAATGGTGGAATGAAGCTTTTTATCGTAGAAAATGTTAAACAAGTTTTCATCAACTCATTCTCCATCTATTTTACTCTTCATTATTTAGGATATAATAGGTCTTAAAGCGAGGGTAAGGAGGAGTAAAATGGAAAGTATAAACCAAGTAGTTTGTGAGAAAAGGTCGTATTCCAGAGAGTTTCATTCTCATCAACATGAGTTTGGGCAATTCCTTTTTCCATTGCAAGGCTCCTTAGATATCCAAACGAAGTGGCAGGAGATAAAGCTTAACTCGGATTCTTGTTTTTATCTTCCTCCAAGGTTAGTTCATAACTATCGATCCGTTGATAGAAATGAATTTTTAATCCTAGATATTCCGACACACTATTTACCGAAGGATACAAGCAGCACGTATATGCAGTTGGATAAACAATGGGCTGCAATCCGTTATTTATTATTGGAAGAGACGAAGAACCGGGAGAATCTATCCTCCATAGTGGATTTGACTAGATATGTAACCAACAAACTTCAAATCTCTAATCCTCCTTCTATTGACTATATTCATAAACATTTTAAGGAGTCAATTAGATTAGAAACACTGGCAAAAATAGAGCACTACCATCCAGTTTACTACTCAGCATGGTTTAAGAATAAAACCGGGAAAAGTCCAAAAGCTTATATATCTGAACTTCGTTTAAAAGAGGCTAAACTTCTTTTACTTTCAACAGGATTCTCAATGTCGGAAATTAGTCAGGAATTAGGTTTTGGGAATTCGTCCTCATTTACTAGATGGTTTGTTAGTTATGAAGGAATATCACCACAAAAATATAGAAATCTTAATAATGGATAAATAAGATATTAAACTTGGTAAAGAAAATTTTTAAGAAATTTTCTATGATAAGCTTAATATCTTTTTTTAGGATTCATTGCGTCAATCCTATGAACACATGAAAAAATTTAAAGGGTGGTAAGAACAATGGCAACAATCGAAGACTTTTCGAAATTAGATATGCGTGTTGGTACGGTCATAAGTGCAGCACCTTTTCCTGAAGCAAGAAAACCGGCGATAAAGCTGGAAATCGACTTCGGGGAAGAGATTGGAATAAAATATTCTTCTGCTCAAATTACACGTAGATATAGTCCTGAGCAGCTTTGCGGACGCCAAGTCGTAGGTGTAGTAAATTTTCCGCCAATGCGTGTTGCGGGCTTTAAATCCGAGGTATTGGTAGTAGGCGGGATTCCTGAAGAAGGGGATGTCGTTCTGTTAAAGCCTGATGAACCCGTTAGAAATGGAACGCGTATTTCATAACGGAATAAGTGATGATTTACTAGGAGCGTTATTCCAAGATGAAGGATTAACGCTCTTTTTATTGAATTATTTATTATTAGATCGCTCATTGGGTCTTATATGAGGAACGAAAAGTAAGTATAGGGGGAACTAGCGTTGACTTTAAAAGTAGGCGATATTATCACATTTGAGCGGACATTCACTGTAGAAGATGTTGAATTGTTTACTAAGATTTCAGGGGATGAAGGCAGTCACCATACTACTCCTGATGAACAGGGGAGACTGGTTATTCAAGGGCTGTTAACAGCTACATTACCAACAAAAATTGGCGGAGATAATAATGTACTTGCCCGCACGATGAATTTTGAGTTTTTGAGACCAGTTTTTACTGGAGATACAATAACATGTGAAGTAACAATCGAAAGGTATGAAATGCAAGATAATCATCGAATAGCTATTGAGGCATCCTTTCTTTGCACAAATCAAAATGAGAAACAAGTATTAAATGGCCATTTTGCGGGAGTAATATTATAAATTTTTTATATGTTCATCATTCCTACATAGCACTGCAGCAATGTCTAGTGCATACCGACTAATAAACTTCAGTGCTTTCTCTACGATAAGTCAACATTGTTTCACCTTGAGGGCCCATCAAGTGCACGAATCGGCCAGATGCGGGAAGGAAAAGCGGAGAAACTGCCCACCAAGTGCACGAATCGGCCAGATACGGGAAGGAAAAGCGGAGAAACTGCCCACCAAGTGCACGAATCGGCCAGATGCGGGAAGGAAAAACGGAGAAACTGCCCACCAAGTGCACGAATCGGCCAGATACGGGAAGGAAAAGCGGAGAAACTGCCCACCAAGTGCACGAATCGGCCAGATGCGGGAAGGAAAAGCGGAGAAACTGCCCACCAAGTGCACGAATCGGCCAGATGCGGGAAGGAAAAGCTAAGAAACTGCCCGCCAAGTGCACGAATCGACCAGATGCGGGAAGGAAAAGCGGAGAAACTGCCCACCAAGTGCACGAATCGGCCAGATACGGGAAGGAAAAGCGGAGAAACTGCCCACCAAGTGCACGAATCGGCCAGATACGGGAAGGAAAAGCTAAGAAACCGTCCGCCAAGTGCACGAATCCGCCAGATACGGGAAGGAAAACAAGACAAAGCAAACACAAAATGCACGAACGCTCTCCATTTTAACCAAATTTTCATTTCTTAACAATAATTTTCCTTAGTAGCAATATCCTTCACAACATCTTCTAAAGTTAGACTTCTTAAAACTTTTTCCATTGCCAATTGGGCTGCTGCAAATAACGGTTCGATTGTTTGTTGGATGTTCCTTCCTACAGGACATTCAGGATTTGGATGATCATGGACAGTAAATAATTCTTTTTCTTGGACAACATTCACTGCCTTATACACATCAAACAGTGTGATATCAGATAATTCCTTTGCTAGTTCCGCTCCTGCGACACCAGGTCGAATGTTTACCAATCCTGCCTTTTTAAGCATGCCCATAATTTTTCTGATGACTGCAGGATTTGTATTTACGCTTCCTGCTAAAAATTCTGAAGTACTTACACCATTTTTATTTATCTCAATGAGAGCTAATATATGAATGCCTACAGAAAATCGACTACTAATTGACATTATTCTCACCTTTCATAAATAGACGTATCATAATAATATACCTGTAATTAATTTTATTACAAGTGTTGACAAACACTTCAGATGTAACTATTATTATTACATGTAATCAAAGTAGTTACAACTTAATTTTTGGGAGGAATATAAAATGAAAATCGCAATTATTGGAGCAAGTGGTAAAGCGGGAAATCTTATTTTAAACGAAGCAGTTAGTCGTGGTCATGAAGTGACAGCCATTGTAAGAGATAGATCAAAACTTGAAGATCAAAACATTGCTGTTATCGAGAAAAATATATTTGATCTCACATCGGATGACGTGAAGAAATTCGAAGTAGTTGTTAATGCTTTCGGTGCTCCTCTTGGTGAAGAGCAAGCCCATGTTGATGCGGGACATGCATTAATTGAGGCACTAAAAGGAACAGATACAAGAGCCATTATTGTAGGTGGAGCTGGGAGCCTTTATGCTGACGAAAACAAAACAATTACGGTAATGGAAACTTCTGATTTTCCGGATCTATTTATCCCGACTGCGAAAGGGCAAGGGCGCAACTTACAAGAATTAAGGGAAACGTCTACTATTACATGGACATTTATTAGTCCTTCTGCAGTGTTTGATGCTGAAGGAAAACGAACTGGTTCATATCAATCTGGAAAAGACACTCTTATGGTTAATTCAAAAGGTGAAAGCTATATTAGTTATGCAGACTATGCTATTGCAGTATTGGATGAGATTGAACATCCCCAACATCTAAATGAACGTTTTACAGTTGTTGGTGAATAATTGTAAAAGAAAATAAATTAAAGATGCCATTAGTGACTATGCTAATGGCATTTTTGTTTGCTTAGTTTTAAGTAACGCAATGTTTTTATTGCAAATGCAACAATTTTGAGTTAAATTTATTTTAACCATTTTTATTGCATTTGCAACAAAAAATATAAAGGAGTTAATTATGAAGGATGTTCTTCGAGAAATTGGAATGATAGCCAGGGCACTCGATTCGATAAGTAATATTGAATTTAAGGAATATAACCTAACTAAGGGTCAGTATTTGTACCTTGTACGAATTTATGAAAACCCGGGAATCATTCAGGAAAAGTTAGCTGAGATGATCAAAGTTGACCGAACAACAGCGGCACGTGCTATAAAGAAACTTGAAATGAATGGCTTTATTGAAAAACAAGAAGATGACCATAACAAAAAAATAAAAAAACTATTCCCGACAGAAAAAGGGGAAAAAATCTATCCTTTTATTAAAAGTGAAAATGATTATTCCAAAACCATCGCTTTAGAGGGATTTTCCGACAGAGAAGAAGATACCATTTTCAATCTTCTTCAAAGAGTAAGAAGGAATATTGAAAAAGACTGGGAATTTGTAAAAAAGGGAAACAAGAGAAAGTATTGAACATATAAAGGAGCGATCGATTAAATGAGTATAAAGATACAAACGTGCACCCTTGAAGATTCACGCACACTTCAAGAAATTAGTTATGAAACATTTAATGATACATTTAAGCATGAAAATTCACCCGAAAATATGAATGCTTATTTGAAAAGGGCATATAACTTAACACAATTAGAAAAAGAATTATCCAATCTTTCTTCACAATTCTTTTTTGTTTATTTTAACACTGAACTTGCTGGATATTTAAAGGTCAATACGAACGATGCACAATCGGAAGAAATGGGTGAAGATGCACTTGAAATTGAAAGGATTTATATAAAGAGGAATTTTCAAAAGCATGGGTTAGGTAAAGTTCTGTTAAATAAAGCGTTGGAAATGGCGCTGGAAAGTAATAAAAAGAAAGTTTGGCTAGGCGTATGGGAAAAAAATGAAAATGCAATTGCCTTTTATAAGAAAATGGGATTTGTTCAAACGGGAGCCCACTCTTTTTATATGGGTGATGAAGAACAAACAGACTTTATAATGACTAAAACTCTTGTATAAGGGGGATTATGATGTACATTCCAAAATATTTTATGGTCACAGATGTTGATGAAATTTGGGACTTTGTTCAAAAGAACTCTTTTGGCACGATTGTCACAACAAAACAAGGGAAACCGATTGCGACGCATTTGCCATTGCAGTTAATGAAAGAGGGAGATACTTACTATATAACTGGGCACTTAGCCTATGGGAACCCGCAATGGAGAACATTTGAAACCTGTGAAGATGTTTTGGTTATATTTCAAGGACCACAAGCTTATATCTCTTCCTCCTGGTATGAAGAGGAAAATGTCCCGACATGGAACTATCAATCTGTACATATATACGGCTCACCCACAATTATGGACGAAGAAGAGCTAAAGCGGGACCTTGCAATACTACTGGAAAAATACGAAAAGCATCGTGAAAATCCTGTTTTATGGGATAAACTTACTCCTGAAGTTTTAGAAAATCAACTGAAAGGTATTGTTGGTTTTAAGATAAAAGTGAAAGAAATTCAGGCTGCATATAAATTGAGTCAGAACCGAAATGAAACGGATTATCGTAATATCGTTGATAAATTACAAAATGAAGGAAATCCAAATTCGAAGCAAATGGCAGAACTAATGGGAAAGAGAGTAAAAAATCGCAAATAAGCCCAAAATGCTTTCGAGGAGATGAACTGGGGCATTTGTTTTTGTACTCCTCCTATCTTAATTATAGCATATAAAAAATGGAGAATATAGACTGTATCTTCTCATGTTCTACTGCTACAATCAATAGAACACTAATGGTCAGGAGAGATGCAGAATGGGTTCCTTAGTTCTTGATTTTCAGGATATAGAAAAAACACAGCTTTTGCTCGTCGGTGGAAAAGGGTTGAATTTAGGGGAATTATCAAAAATTCAAGGAATAAATGTACCCGAAGGATTTTGTGTTACAACAGTGGGATATCAAAATGCTATCGAACAAAACGAAACATACCATTCTTTGTTGGAACGATTATCGATGCTAAAAGTAGAAGATCGAGATCAAATTGCTGAAATCAGCAGGGAGATTCGAGAACTCATTATGGAAGCTGAAATTCCTACCGATGTTGTGAAAGAAGTTACTCACTATCTCGTCCAGTTTGGCGAGGAACATGCTTATGCAGTGCGCTCGAGTGCGACTGCTGAAGATTTGCCACATGCCTCTTTTGCCGGACAACAAGACACCTATTTAAATATCATCGGAAAAGAAGCCATTTTGCAGCATATCAAAAAATGCTGGGCTTCCTTATTTACGGATCGCGCGGTTATCTACCGTATGCAAAATGGATTTGATCACAGACAAGTGTATTTATCGGTTATCATTCAAAGGATGGTTTTTCCACAGGCATCGGGGATATTATTTACCGCTGACCCGATTACTTCTAATCGAAAATTGCTATCAATCGATGCCGGTTTCGGACTTGGAGAAGCATTGGTCTCTGGCTTGGTATCTGCTGATTGCTATAAGGTTAAAGAGAAGAAAATTGTCGATAAGATGATAGCAACTAAAAAATTGGCTATCTATGGACGAAAAGAAGGCGGGACTGAGACACGCGAGATCGCTTCTGATCAGCAAAAGGCGCAAACACTTACTGATCAACAGATTTTACAACTAGCACACATCGGAAGACAGATCGAAGCTTATTTTGGTTGCCCACAAGATATCGAATGGTGTTTAGTTGATGATACAGTTTATATTGTCCAGAGTCGCCCAATCACGACCCTTTTCCCCATCCCGGAAGCCGATGACCAAGAAAACCGCGTCTATATATCTGTCGGTCATCAACAAATGATGACTGACCCTATGAAACCATTGGGATTATCTTTTTGGCTGTTAACGACTCCTGCTCCCATGCGCAAAGCTGGTGGAAGGTTGTTTGTTGATGTTACACAAAATCTGGCTTCACCTGCCATTAGAGAAGTTTTTTTAAATAACATGGAAAAACACGATCAACTCTTAAAAGATGCATTACTGACCATAATAGAGCGAAAGGATTTCATAAAACCGTTACCAAATGATAAGAAAGAACAAACTCCCGGTGTAAGTAATAAAGGTATGTCGACAGTGGATTTTCAAGTACAAATCGAAAACAATCCGACAATTGTTTCTGATTTGATCAAGAGTAGCGAAACATCGATAGAAGTGTTGAAACAAACCATCCAAATGAAATCAGGATCAGATTTGATTAATTTTATTCTAGAAGATATCCAGGAACTAAGGAAGATTTTATTTAACCCACAAAGTTCAGCGATGATTAGGGCGACACAAGATGCATCAACATGGATCAATGAAAAAATGTATGAGTGGTTAGGTGAAAAAAACGCAGCGGATACACTTTCTCAATCTGTACCGAACAATATTACTTCTGAAATGGGTTTGGCACTATTGGATGTTGCAGATGTGATTCGTCCTTATCCAGAAATAATTGATTATTTACAACAGGTAAAAGATGATAAATTTTTGGATGAACTCGTTAAGTTTGATGGTGGGAAGGAAGTTAGAGATGCAATAATAGCTTATCTCAATAAATACGGAATGCGATGTGCCGGAGAAATTGATATTACTAGAACTCGATGGAGCGAAAAACCAACTACACTTGTCCCTTTGATCCTGGGTAACATCAATATTTTTGAGCCGAATGAAAGCAAACGAAAATTTGAGCATGGGTTGCGTGTTGCTTTGCAAAAAGAACAAGAGCTAGTAGATCGGTTGAAGCAATTACCAGATGGTGAACAAAAAGCGAAGGAAACCAAACGAATGATTGATCTAATCAGGAATTTCAGTGGGTATCGGGAGTATCCAAAATACGGCATGATCCATCGCTACTTCATTTATAAGCAGGCTATACTGAAAGAAGCCGAACAACTCGTGCAAGCGGGCGTTTTTCATGAAAAAGAAGATATATACTATCTCACTTTTGAGGAGCTGGGCGAAGTCGTACGCACAAATAAATTGGATTATAAGACCATCAGCGAACGGGTACACGAGTACAAATTATATGAAAAATTGACTCCCCCACGTGTAATTACCTCGGATGGTGAAATCATTGCAGGTGAGTACAAACGAGAAAACCTCCCAGCCGAGGCAATTGTAGGTTTGCCTGTTTCTTCCGGAGTGATAGAGGGGCGCGCCCGTGTTATTTTAAATATGGAAGATGCTGATTTTGAAGATGGAGATATCTTAGTCACCTCCTTTACTGACCCTAGCTGGACACCATTGTTTGTGTCCATAAAAGGTCTAATCACCGAAGTAGGCGGACTGATGACCCATGGAGCAGTTATTGCACGTGAATATGGTTTACCAGCGGTTGTCGGGGTGGAAAATGCCACTAAATTGATAAAAGACGGACAACTAATTCGCGTACATGGAACAGAAGGATATATCGAAATTTTGTAATTGCTGAATACGTTCAGATTTAAGAAGGAAATAGCCTTTGACTTGATTGATTACAGGTTATACGTGGAGGTAACGAATGTGACAAAGAGAATGAAGGAATTATCATTAGAACAACGTGAAGACTTACTTAAAGTATTGCAAGCACGTTTTGAGAAAAATATGAACCGTCATAGTGGTCTCGAATGGGCCAACGTTGAAGCAAAGTTGGAAGCTAATCCTGAAAAAATGTGGTCGCTTAATGAAATGGAAAGCACTGGCGGTGAACCGGATGTTGTTGGGCATGATAAAAGGACGGACGAATACATTTTTTATGACTGTTCACCGGAAAGTCCTAATGGCCGCAGAAGTATTTGCTACGACCTTGAAGCACTTGAGTCAAGGAAAAAACATAAACCAGAAAATAATGCGATTGATATGGCTGCAGACATGGGCATTGAGCTTTTAACGGAAGAACAGTATCGGGAATTGCAGACACTTGGAAATTTTGATACGAAAACATCAAGCTGGGTGCAAACACCTCTCAATATTCGAAAACTCGGAGGAGCTATCTTTTGTGATCGTCGCTACGACACGGTCTTTGTGTACCATAACGGGGCAGATTCCTACTATGCCGCCAGGGGTTTCCGTGGCTCGCTGCGTGTCTAGATTTTGTATTGACTGCTAAATTTGAAATATGAGTGGCGTTTATCCAATAAGGATAAACGCTTTTTTGTTAAATTGAAGTAACCATGCAAGGAGGAAATATCCTTTTTATTATGGAATTTATAGGGACAAAGACTATTTAGCTATTTTATTAAAAAGGGAGATTGTACCTCTATGAAAATTGAAACGGATATTTCTTTAGAAGGAACTTCAATTACACTTATTCCACTTGAGATGAAGTATAAGGAGCTACTTTTTGAAGCGATAAAAAGTCCTGACGTATGGCAATATACTTGGCGGAAAGTTCATACGATGGAGGATTTAGAACACATATTAATGATAGCTGTAAACAATAAAAAGGAAGGGAAACAAATACCATTTATTATTAAAGATAAACAGACAGATCAAGTAATAGGGACGACTCGAATTGGCGATATTGATCAAGTGAATCGTAATGTGGAGATAGGGTGGACGTGGCTTTCACCAAAGGTTTGGAAAACAAAGGTGAACACAGAATGTAAATATTTACTACTTAAGTATTGTTTTGAAGAATTAAAAGTACTGCGTGTTCAATTTTCTGTTAGTGGACAAAATTTTCGTTCCCAAAAAGCTGTTGAACGAATAGGCGCATTAAAAGAGGGAACTTTCCGTAAACATAGGATAAAGGCAGACGGTACCATTCACGATAATGTATTTTACAGCATTATTGACAGTGAATGGGAGTCGGTAGAAGAAAGATTGATTCAGTTATTAGAGAAAAAGTACTGATAGTTTTAATAATAACAGGGCAGTTAAACAAGGAGTAGATTGGTAACGGAGGGATGGGTTTGCCAAAAGCTATATTTATTGATAGAGATGGTACTATTGGGGGTACAGATAAAGTTGTTCTTCCAGGGGAATTTCAACTGTTTCCTAATGTTGAGGAATCATTATCCAAATTAAGGAATTTGAATACTCTTATTTTCTCTTTTACAAATCAACCTAGCATTTCTAGGGGAGAAGCAATTAGTGAAGATTTTGAGAATGAACTTATAGGGTTTGGGTTTGATAAGATGTATCTTTGTCCGCACCAACATAATGAAGGGTGTCAATGTAGAAAACCATCAACAGGAATGTTGACCCAAGCCGCAAAGGATAATAATTTGAATTTGAAAGAATGTGTCGTCATTGGAGACAGATGGACAGATATGCTCGCGGCTCAAGAAGTAGGATGCATTAAGATACTAGTAAAGACAGGTGCAGGCGAGGAAGCATTCAATAAATATAAAAATCAGGAGTATTATGGCAAGTATGCAGAGGTATTTCCTGAATTTTTTGCGGAAGATTTTCAGGAAGCAGTCGATTGGATTATTGCTGAACTATTGTTTTCATCTAATGACGAATCAAAAAGAGATTCCAATAGGGATTTGTAGGAGTCCGATTGGAAATATATAATTGGAAAGAGCATTGTTTTCTTCAATTAGTGTGTTTATTAAAGGATAAAGGTATTTAATGACTAAAACTAATTCGTTAGATAAATTAACTTAGAATAATATTGGAGTGATTTTATGAGTAAAGCTAAAGGAAAAGGCGGTACAGGGAGAGGAACGGACAAGAAAGGGTGGAATCGTTGGCAAGCCAGTGCAAACAAAAAAAAGAGTGCAAAACCATATATAAGTAAAGGTACAAAAAAAGATTTAAAAAATGAACCCGCGCGCGATATTTAAAGTCACTAATCCAACATTTAGATGAATGTGGAACATATTCAGCATACGAGCACCCTTTGAGTGGACTATCCGGCTGCCAGTATTGGTGGCTTTTTTCTTTCAATAAAAGGTGAATTGTAGGTATTTTGGTGTCATACACTTGAATAGGATGAACTTTAATTCGGGAGGGATTAGGTTGGATTTCCATGCAGTTAGATTATTAGTAAACGATTTTCAGCGGAGCCTTACATTTTACCAGGAAGTACTGGGCTTTTCGGGTTGGTATGATGAAAAACAAGAGTATGCGTATTTTGAAGAAAAGCAGATTGCTTTATTTTCAAGAACGAGGATGAATAAGGTGTTCAATCAAGACTGTAAGGATTTAGAAAATGATTCAACATATAAACACTTGATACAATTTGAAGTAGAAAATGTAGATCAAATGTTTCTTGATTTAAGAGCTAAAGGGGTAGTTTTTTTAAACGATCCTCACAATCAAACGGATTGGGGCTCACGAGTTGTACATTTTACCGATCCCGATGGAAATTTAATCGAATTGTACCAATCGATACGGGAATAGCCAATAAATAATCCGAAAAATTAAGTGTCAATTGGAGGGTTCAGATGGATAAAAGGGTTCAATTCGACTACGAGAACCACTGAAAGTCATAGCCATCTTAAGGTAATAAGTGTAGAAGTCAGCATAAATTTTGCTGCCTTTTTTGTGTAGCTGAGATAAAAAGTACTCAACACTATACAATAATTTTATTGTATGGTGTTTTTATTCGTGTTAAGATGTTTGAAAATTGTGATATAAACACAGGTTAGCATTTTAGAAGGGCGGGTGAGAATGTGTTACAAAATAACCTAAAAAAATCAGATGTTCAATCACCATGGTTACAAGAATACATTAACTCTACACAAAAGCAAAAACAATTATATAAGAGAACATTAATGGTTGTCGTCTTATCCCAAATTTTTGGTGGAGCGGGACTTGCAGCAGGAATAACAGTTGGGGCACTTCTTGCTCAGGACATGTTAGGGTCAGATAGTATAACAGGACTTCCTTCAGCGTTATTTACCTTAGGGTCAGCAGGGGCCGCATTACTTGTGGGGCGACTTTCTCAAGCGTTTGGACGTCGCTTGGGACTTGCGGCAGGATTTTTGGCTGGGGGTATTGGTGCTGTTGGTGTAGTCGTTTCCGCATTATCACATAGCATTTTTCTTTTGTTTATTTCACTGCTTATTTATGGGGCTGGATCAGCTACAAATTTACAAGCGCGGTATGCGGGAACGGACTTAGCAAGCGCAAGACAAAGGGCAAAGGCTATTAGCATGGCCATGGTTTCCACCACATTCGGGGCTGTGGCGGGTCCCAACCTTGTAGACGTAATGGGTGAGTTTGCACTATCTATAGGAATCCCAGCTTTAGCGGGTCCATTTCTATTAGCTGCTGCAGCATATATTCTTGCTGGATTGGTTCTCTTAATTTTGCTCCGCCCGGATCCTTTTATTGTGGCAAAAGCAATTTCGGATGCCAGGCAATCAACTAGTAAATCACATGTAGACGAAAAAAATCCGTTATTATCGAAAAACAAGCGAGGTATTTTGGCAGGGGCTTCAATAATGGTTATAACTCAATTTGTTATGACTGCTATTATGACGATGACACCTATCCATATGGGGCATCATGGACATGAACTGAAAGACGTGGGGCTTGTCATTGGATTTCACATAGGGGCAATGTATTTTCCTTCTTTAATAACGGGTAGTCTGGTTGATAAAATTGGCCGTGCGACAATGGCTATTGCTTCTGCCATTACGCTTCTTGCTGCAGGCATTTTAGCTGCCTTTGGATCTTCTGATTCGACGGTAGTAATCATTACGGCACTTGCTTTACTAGGACTTGGCTGGAATTTCGGTCTAATTAGTGGCACGGCCATCCTGATAGATGCAACTGCGCCATCTACTCGGGCTAAGACGCAAGGATCCGTAGATGTTTCGGTTGCCTTGTCCGGAGCATTAGCGGGAGGTTTGTCCGGAATAATTGTTGCACATTCTAGTTACACAATCCTTTCACTTGCCGGTGCTACACTTTCATTACTGCTTATTCCAATCGTTATTTGGGCTGGCATCGACAAACAGAGAAAGTTAAACAAAATAACAATCACTGAAAATCCGGGGGTTAAGGGATGAAACGACTGATACTCCCGGTGTCAAATCCTTCAAAACAAATAAAAGGATAAATATGTGTATCATAATTTGTTGGTTGCTACATATGCAACCGTATAGTTACGTATTATTGACAGCAACCCTAAAGTTGCATATAATTTTAGTATGAGTTTGAACAAAGACGCAATTTTCAAAGCACTTGCCGACTCGACTCGGCGACTTATTTTAGACGAATTATCAGAACGTAATGAAATGACATTGTATGAACTTACTGCTCGTCTCATTATGAAGCATAACCTTTCCATTTCACGACAGGCGATTGCTAAACATCTTACTACATTGGAAAATGCAGAGCTTATAAAATCAAAAAAAAAGGGGAAATATCGAGTTATTGTATTTAATAACCAACCTCTTAAAAATCTATTGAAAGGATGGATAGAGTAATTTTCCAATGGGTGGAGATGTCGGGCGAATATCGAAGAATTTTACAAAGCAAATATATTCCACTTAACAAAGGAGCAATCAACAAAATGAAAATTATCGTAACCAGTATATTTGTACAAGATCAAGAAAAGGCACTGAAGTTTTATTCAGAAAAACTAGGATTTGTAAAAAAAGAGGATGTTCCTACTGGTGAATATAGGTGGTTAACACTTGTTTCTCCTGATGAACAAGATGGCACTGAGTTATTACTCGAACCAAATGCTCATCCTGCTGCTAAAGAATATCAAAAGAAGCTATTTGCTGAAGGTATCCCTGTGACAATGTTTGGCGTAGAAGATATTCATGAAGAGTACAAGCAATTAATGGAGAAAGGCGTAAAATTTACGATGGAACCGACACGAATGGGTGAACTAACAATAGCTGTCTTGGACGATACATGCGGCAATCTTATTCAGTTAATAGAAAAATAAATTCATGATACGTTGCGGATTTTTAAATTTCAGAGCGTTAATCGAAAGAGATTAACGCTTTTTTTGCTGTAGTAGAAATTTTTTTCTTACGGGGGGTTAATATGTCATTTGAACGATGCCAGAGTATTACTTCACTGATGGCGGGATTTAATAAAACATGGTTCATTGCTGGAGGGTGTGCGATTGACCTTTTTATTGGTAAGGAAACAAGGGAACATAAAGATATAGAGTTTGCTGTTTTTCGAAAGGACCAACTATATCTAAAAGAATATCTCAAAGAATGGGAGTTCAAAAAGGTCATTAAAGGTGAATTCTATACTTGGGGAAACGAGTTTTTAGAATTACCAATTCATGAAATATACGCTTCGTTAAACGAAGAAAAAATTGAAATTCTTCTTAATGAAACGAAAGAAAATGATTGGTTATTTAGAAGGGATGTAAGGATTTCCTATCCACTTAATTCGGTTTGGAGCATTACTAAAACAGGTATTCCGTATCTAAATCCAGAAATTGTACTTTTATATAAAGCGAAATATACAAGAGAAATAGACCATCAAGATTTTATTGCCATACGGGATTATCTCGATAATGATAAGAAAAAATGGCTTCGACATGCATTAGAATTACACGAACCAGAACATATATGGCTACAATTTTTGTATTAATGTTTGTGCATTTCTGTAATGGGAAGTTATTCAACCAAAAACAATAACTGTCTTGGATTTGCTATACATGCTATCAAATGAAGGATCTATTTAATTGTATCTCAGCTCATGTTATAATAAAAAACTCAAATAATAATTGAACGGATGCCAAAAATGCCTCCGCCTAGCTGAGAAAATGGAGGTGTGGAAGAATGAATAAACGATGGACAATCGGCGAAATAAAAAAATTTGTTGAGAACAATTCAGAAAGTAAATTATTATCGACTGAATATCACGGTTTTTCTCAAAAGTTACTGTTTAAATGTTCATGTGGCAGCAATTTCGAGAGAACATTTACAAAGTTTAAGAAAAATAATCAACGTAAATGTGATGTGTGCCAACCGCCAAAAGCGTCACGTTAAGCAAAGTGCCAATTTCTTTTAAATAGAAATTGGTTTTTTAATTGACGATAAAACTAAACATAAAAATCTTTAGGGCGATTCTTTAAAGGTAGATCGCTCTATTTTTGTGTGAAAATAATAAAGGAATTGATTGGTGAAATGGAGAAAACGTAAATAAAAGTTATATGTACGTAATGTAAAATTATTCGATTCCTAATTGTTCGAGAAAAAACAAAGGGGGAGAAAAGAGTGAAAAAATATATAATATTTATATTCAGTTTTGTTTTGCTGTATATAGTATATCAATTTGTAACAGGTTGGGTTCTAACAGCTCTTTATACACCTGATATATTTTCAACTAATAAAAATTTAAGTCAAGACGTATCGTTTGGGCAGACAACTAGTATGCCGTTATTAGTGACTTTATTAATCGCAACTTTAGCGTATCTTATGTCTCAAAAATTATTTAAATCTAGTAAAAAGTAATAGATTAAACTGGTGCTGTACTTCCTTATGGAGTACAGCACTTTTCCGTTTGTGGATCATAAAAAATAATTGGTGCCGCATAGAAAACGATTTGCGAATCATAGAATGTCATTTGTGGATCATAGGGTTCTTTTCAGACGATGGATTCACGGTTTGTGGATCATGGAAAAAAGTTAGTGGCGCATAGAAAACGATTTGTGGATCATAGAATGTTATTTGTGACTCATAGGTTACTTTTCAATCGAGAGATTTACGATTTGTGGATCATAAAAAATAATTGGTGCCGCATAGAAAACGATTTGCGGATCATAGAATGTCATTTGTGGATCATAGGGTTCTTTTCAAACAAGAGATTTACGATTTGTGGATCATAAAAAATAATTGGTGCCGCATAGAAAACGATTTGTGGATCATAGAATGTCATTTGCGGCGCATAGTCTTCTTTTCAAACGATAGATTCACACGAATTTCTAAACTAAAAAAGATAATTGTTAATTAAGAACAATTGACTTTTTTACTTTCAGAAAGAAGAGGGAAATCACCTAATTATATAGAATTGTAATAATTTAGGATGAATATCAATTATTAAAGGAGAACCCGAATGGAAATTGAGGTACGATTAACCGATAAAACGGAATCCTATATTATTAAAAATTTATATCCTTTGTATCTATACGATTTGTCAGGTCATTATAGCAGACTACCAAACATCCATGGAATTTACGAAGAGACGGACGATTTTCAAACTTTAGGTGACCAGTATGAGGTTCAAAATATTTGGTGGGAAAAGCCGGGGATTTTATTTCCCTATTTAATTTTAGTAGATGGGATACCGGCGGGATTCATTTTAATAGCGACTCCTCCGCATTGTAATAAAGGAATCGACTATTTTGTCAATGAATTCTTTTTAATTCAATCGTTAAGAGGGCAAGGGATTGCTGAATATGCGGCCAATCAGGTATTTGAACAATTCAAAGGAAATTGGGAACTGTTTACGAATCCATTAGAAAAAAACATTGCTGGGCAAAAATTTTGGAGCAAGACGATTTCTAATTATACGAACGGTGTTTACGTGGAGGAATATGGTAACATGTTTGATGGGGACAAGCTTGTTTTCCGATTTTCTAATATAGAAAAATAGGAATTTGTTAGGGGTGTGGGATATGGAGTCATTAAAGCCGATACATAGGAGTCCGCTTCGAATTTATTTTGGGAAAAAGTACTATCGATTCAGGAGGTATGTGGATTGGTACTTCGGAAGCAAGAAATTTTCGTTAAAAAAAGGGGATACTCTATTACAACATGTTATTTTTACCCATCAAACTGTCCTTATGAGAGAATTAAAAGATGTGGAGATGTGGTTGCAGCATAATAAGGTGAAAAACCTTGGACTTGCCACGGCGAAACTAAATAAGGTGGTTATTAAACCTGGTGAAACTTTTTCTTATTGGCGATTGCTTGGCAACACTTCAAGAAAAAAAGGATATGTAGACGGAATGATTTTACATTATGGAAAGGTTCAAACGGGCGTAGGCGGCGGGTTATGCCAGTTATCGAATTTGATTTATTGGATGACGTTGCATTCTCCTTTAACGGTTACCGAACGATACCGCCATAGTTATGATGTCTTTCCGGATTCAAAGCGTAGCCAGCCGTTTGGGAGTGGGGCGACTTGTGCATACAACTATCTTGATCTGCAAATAAAAAATGAAACGAATCACACGTATCAATTAATAGTTTACTTGACGGATACCCATTTAGTCGGGGAATGGAGATCAAGCGCTCCATCCATTCATTCCTATGAAGTATATGAGCAAGACCATATGATTAGACAGGAATATTGGGGAGGGTATGTTCGGCATAACCGGATTCATCGGAGAAAATTTAATCTAGATAACCAGCTAATCGATGATGAGTTCGTTACGGAGAACCATGCAATCATGATGTATGAACCGTTGCTGGCGGATCCTGCATTAAACGCAATGGAGATCTAAAGGTGTTACAGGCATAATCAATATACGAAATGAGGGATTTTTCATGAATAATCTTACAAAAATGAAAATAAATAAATCTGTAAATGAAGTGTTTGAAGCGTTCGTTAATCCTGCGAAAATCGGGAAGTTTTGGTTTTCATCAAGTTCTGAAAGATGGGAACAGGGCAAAACGATTACATTGCGATATGACGAATACGGTGCAGAAGGTGATATTCATATCTTAGAACTAGTGAAAAATAAAAAAATCGTTTTTCAATGGGGAGAAGAGGGAAATATTGTAACAATTACTCTTCAAGAGGTGGATCAGGACGGTTCAATTATTGAAATAGTAGAAGAAGGTTTTGATGAAAAAGATGATCAATTAATAAATCATATGATCGATAACAAAGAAGGTTGGGTGTACGTTTTAACTTGTTTAAAAGGGTATTTAGAGTTTGGGATTGATCAATTGCGAGCGGGATTGGTGAAGGATTGAGGGAATGATTTTGCCCATCATTAGGATAGAAAATGGATGAATAAAAAAAGAATCAGTCAAAAAAACTCTGGCTGATTCTTGTATTTCTCTATGCAATTTGTTCGCTTTGCCCGGCCAAAAGTTTGTTATAAAGAGTTAAATCTCTTTGATATAAATGATGATAAGTGGCTAGTCCTTGGGCTTTAACTTGATCGAAGCTTTGCCAATCCACAATCGAAAACTTTTTGTTCATGTTTTCTGCATTTGCCCAGGCCGTCTCTTCAAAATCAATATTCATTAAATGCTCTTCAAGCAGCATGCCGAGTAGTTTGAGGTCACTATATTGTTCTTTTAGTGAATAACTTTTTTTCATCTCAAAGATCTCAATTGTTCTTTCGAGTGAATTCATTAAAGCTTTTCGATCTACTGCATGACCTAATTCATGTATAGTCAGCGCTTTTATATATGCTTCAGGTGAAATAGGTGTTTTCGTTTCCGTTAAGGCTTCCCCGACACGTTTAACATCATAACCTACATTGTTAAAAATAAAATTATAACTCATATTAATCCCGTTATGCATTTGCTTTAATTCGATATCCATTCCAACAGTATCTATCGTTGCCTGTATCCATTGATGGATTTGCTTTTCGTTAGTTCTTTCTTTCACACATTTCCCTATCTTTCTTTGTTTTTATTTCTATTATAGTTAGGATTTTTCCAAACGAGACCAGTATATATTAAAAAAGATTGTATTTCTACAAAATGCATTTTTTAATATCTAAAATTGTTTGCAAATGCATACCTTCATGAAAAATAGTTCGAATTAATGCTTGTTCAATCGTGTGCATTCCCATATCCGTTGGAGGAAATTCCTCTTCAAGTCGATCACCATAAGCTTCTTTTATCGCCGTTGGTTGCTTTTTTAGTAAATTCTTCAGCTCTTCAATTGTTGGTGTCTCGGAGCTGAAGTCAGCAGGAGAGGTTCCATAGCCAAACCAGGCTTGAAACGAGTCGGGAACATTTACTTTTTCCTTTGTTACCGCTCGAATCCATAAATATTGGTCGAGATAGATATGTCCAAGGTTCCAACGTATATTGTTGTGAAAAGCCTTTGGGATTATTTCCGCTTCTTCCTTCGAAACATTTTCCAGCACGTTAAGTATTTCATTTCGATAGCTTTCTAATTGGTTAAATAACACTTCATGACGTTTTTTCATCCACTTCATCCCCCTTTTTGTTCAAGTTTAGTATTCTTCGAAAGTCTTATTTTACCTGCAAAAAAGAGGGACAAGATATAAATGTATTTTCCGATAAATATGATTTAGAAAGATGCATTTTTAAGGAGAATAAACGAATGTCACATGATGATCTCGAAGCGATATACACGGTTTTAGAAAAAGGAATGGCGGCCAAAGAGGTGGTTTGTTCTATTACGACTGGTTTTCGATCGGTTCCCTCCATACGAACACAGCCAGGATTGAATCCTTATCATGCTTCTGTTGCAGATGTTGGTTATGGATTTGATGCGGTGCAAGGGACCATTGATCGAATGCGAAAAGGTGAAGCGATGCCCCTTGCAATGGAAATGCTTGTTTTTGATTTGGATACACTTCGAATAAGTGCACAACAATTACAGCCGAATTTTGAATTAGCAGTAAAAAACGTTTCCGCTGAAGTCTATTATTTGGTTGCATTAAGCAGGGAATTAAATAGACAAATTGAGCAAAGGATTAGGGAAGCAGTTAGCCTAGGTCAGGAGTTTTTAGGGAAGAAATGGCAAGAAATCCGTTCGCGTATTGAAAATATCCAAGCAGTTCCACGGCTGTAAGGGGGGATACCGTTGGTCATGAATGATGATGAAAGACAGCGGCTGCTGGACTGGTGGAACACGATGGAAGCGGCAAAACCAATGGTACGACGACTAATGTCCTTAATTACCGAACTTCGATTGCATCCACAATCAAGTCATGCTGATGGAATCATCCTATTTTACCGAGCTGCCTCGGAAGTTTCCTATGGATACGCCGGTATTAGGGGATGTATCAGGAGAGCATTTACGAGTGAATACCGTGAGGCTCTTAGAATGAATATGGTCAATTGCCATCGTTTTGCGGAGAGGTTTTCAGTTGATACGAAGGTTCTCTTAGAATTAGTAGCTAAACAAATAACCGGGAAAGATGCGCTGCAACTAGTCCAACGAATTAGAGAAACTTTACGAGAAAATGATGATATGCTCAAAGAAATAAATAAGAAAGCCGATGCTTTTTTTGGAAAAGATACGTTCCAATCGATGCAAAAGAAAGTGAAGGAATCTAATACATTGTCCCAATAGAAGTTTAAAGGGCACGATTCTCAAGGGAAGAGTGTTCTTTTTGCACGGAAAAATCTAATTATTCCCCAAATTCTATTTATTGGATATAGGTATTTTGCTATGATAAAGCTATGTGAAGAATAGGAGTTTGTGAATATGGTAAAAAACGAGTCAGATATTATCCGTATTATTCAAGAAGACGCATGGATGATGGACATTTTGCATGCCGCTAAAACATTGGAACTACCTGATTGGTGGGTGTGTGCCGGGTTTGTTCGATCAAAAATTTGGGACACGCTTCATGGATTTTCGGAACGAACACCGATGGCTGATGTGGACGTGATTTACTTTGATCCTTCGAATGCGGATGAACGTGTGGAAAAGGTGCTGGAAGTCAGACTTAGGGGCATCCTTCCGAATGTGCCGTGGTCAGTGAAAAACGAGGTGAGAATGCATCTCGTAAATAATATCCCACCGTATACTTCATCCGTTGATGCAATATCAAAGTTTCCAGAAACAGCCACCTCTCTAGGCGTCAAACTGAATGAGCACGATGAGGCCATTTTAACAGCCCCTAATGGAATTGAGGATGTACTTGCGATGGTCGTGAAACCAACCCCATATTTTTCCGAAAACGAGAAGAGAAAGAAAGTTTTTGAGACACGCGTCAGAAAGAAGAATTGGGGTGCGGTTTGGAATAAGGTAAATCTCAGTCAATTATGTGGGGGAAAAAAATGAAATTAATTGGGTGGATTTTGATCAGTACATTATTAGGATATGGACTTTTTGCACTTGGTCCCTTATTAGGTGGATTTATAGCTTTCGGAATTGTCCTCGGATGTATTTTTCGATGCTTGGTTTTATTAAAAGAAGTGAACCGAAAATTAACTGTTTTGGTGCCTGATAAAGATAAAGTAACCGAAGTGTATGAAAAATATATTAACGAGAAAAAGGCATAGATAGGAGAAATAGGATGCTTACTTTCCCAGTACCAACAACAAGAGAAGAAAAGCTCAACATGATGAATGAGATAAAAGATCGATTACTCTCGAAACATAGAACCAATATATTAGCTATTGGTGTATACGGTTCTATCGGACAAGAAAAGGATGGACCGTATTCAGATATTGAAATGCATGTCGTATTGGAAGACGGAACCCAAGTAGAAGGTCATGAGTTTATCTATGATAAGTTTAAAATTGAAATCGGTATGGCTCAAAAAAAGGATATTTTTAAAGAAGCTGCAGAAGTAGATGAATCTTGGCCGATTAAAGCAGGAGCTTTCGTACATATTACTCCTTTATATGATCCAACCAATCTTTTTGAAGAATTGAAAAAGATGCCCTTTCAAGCTTCTGATTCTGTTTTTAAAGAAGTGATGAGGGAATTTATGATTTGGGAACCATATGAGACAGTTGGTAAACTAAGGAACAACTATAATGTCGGGAATTTTGATTATCTCACATTAGGTGTCAAAGATTTAGTTTGGGAAACGGCGAAACTCATTGGTCTTGCGAATAGGAAGTTTTTCACAACAAGAGCGAGAACGTTTGAAGAAACTTTGTTAATGGAGTCCAGGCCTTCTGGCTATGATGAGCTAGTGCGAAAAGTGATGGCCGGAACGCTAGACGACAAGGAGCATATATATCAGATGTGTGAAAAATTGTGGACCGGTTTGAATGAATGGTTTGCGGAGTTAGGGATTGAGTACAAGCTGCAGGAATTGCCGTTTTAGATTAGAGGTTAGTTGATGTACGGGATTGTAGCACATTTTGATCAAGTGACAGAGGAATATATTAAAACAATATGGAAAGAACTTAGTGAATTATCGATTTCTACTTATGCGGAGGAGGTGCGAGATCGAAGGCCGCATTTTACGTTAGCTAGCTACAATAGGTTAGATGAGGAAGCGTTTATTCGAAAGTTTGCCAAGTTTTTTGAAAGCAAATTTGAAGTTTCGGTTGAAATGAGTTCATTAGGTACATTCATGAAAACTGGATTGCTATTTTTAGCACCAACGCCGACAATTGGATTACTGACATTTCATGAAATATATCATCAAACGTTTGCGGAATTCGCGGACCTTCCGGATTCAATGTATCATCCGAAGAAATGGGTGCCGCACTGCACATTAGCGAATCGTTTGAGTTCGGAAAATCTGAATGAAGCTTTGAACTATTGTTCACAGCGAATAGAAAAAATACAGGCAAGGATAGCAGAGGTTTCAATCATCAAAATGATCAATCATTCGACCGTTCCAATCATACACTCATGTTATTTACGCCGGCAAGTTAGTTATCCGAGTAACCGACCCGCTAAATAATGGAATAATGTTTGAAGTGCCGCTTCGTATCGAAGCGGTATTTTTTATGTCTATTGACTACCGGGGAGTCGATGGGTTACAAAAAGCATTTTATGAGTCACAAAACGATTTCCGTGTGTCACAAATTCAATTGTATGATCCACAAACTATCGGATTCGAAAAGGTGGTATGGAACGAAATCACCCTCCTAGGTTGCTGATTCTTCGAAATCACCCAACAGGTTGTACTTTTTTCTTTGCCGGGTGAATACCTATAAATTGATGCTGTCCAATTTAAAAGGTTTTTGAAAACCGGAAGAAGCGAGGCGGTCGGGTGCAAGAGTTTTTCAAAGTGTTTTTTATCAATTTAGTTTGTGATATAGATAATATGCTTATTTTGGGAGCGATCTTACGTAGGCATTCTTATTTGAATATGACGATTCCCGTTGCGATTGTTTTGACTTTCATGCGAACGGTTTACGTTATTTTAATTAATGAAGGGCTTTCGGGTATCCCGCTATTTCAATTGATTACAGGAATCATTTTGCTTTTTATCTCCTATAAAGTGGTCACTGTGTCCATTTCAGGGGAGGATTTACTTCCACGTACGCATCGTGCTCCGAATGGAAAAATGAAGGTTTTATTGCTTCTTATGGGTACAGACTTTTTGATTAGTTTAGATAGTGTATTTGTGATTTCGGGAATTTCGCAAACAATTTTCCCGGTGGCTACGGGCATTTTTGGCAGCCTTATGATTTCGTTGCTTTTTATGTCAGTCATTATTAGGCTGGCGAAGGCATTTTTTTGGATCAATATTATTGCGGGTGGTTTTATTGCTCAGAATGCAATGATTGGAATGAGTAAGGATCCGTGGTTGGCAAATTGGATTAGCCAGATTAATCAGTCCTTTCCCAACGTCAGTATAGTTAACATTGCGGCCAATGGGGCAGTCATTCTGATTGTTGTGATCGGGGTATATTCGTATATTAAGCATCATCGTATTATTATTGATAGGTAGGCAACGAATGTTGCCTACTTTATTTTGCTTTTTATCGGTATGACTTTTTCTAAACGGTAAAAATAACCTTTCCCAACTTGCCATGTGTTAGGGATCGCTTTTTTCGGTGCGTTAAGTCGCAGTCGTACGGTTGCTAATGAGGTTAGACCCCCATCGATATAGAGAAATCCTTGGTTTCGTTTCGTTATGTATTTTCGATGAAGATTTGGATCGCGAGTTCTGATGTATTCCGAAAAATAAAACAAACTTTCATTCAAAATTTTAAATCCGATAGATAATTCTTTTTTTACATTATTCAAAGATAATTTTATATCATCTGGTAGTGTGGAAGGGATGTTTAGTTCAGCTAACTGTTCTGAGCCTTCGATAAATTTATTTTTTGCAGAGGTGATCATCGTGTATAATTCTTCTTCGTTTATTTCCTCGTTAAATGTGCTCAACGGTTGTACACTAGTTGCTATGATTTCAAAGATATTTTTTTCAAATTGTAAATATCCTTGGAGTCTGGGATCTTCCTCTTTTTGGGCAAAGGAAACGGCGGGAATAGAAAGTGGGAGACATATTAATAATAGAATGGCTACGTATTTACGAGCATGATTAGGCATGGAGTAAAGTCCTTCCTACATTTTTTTATTAGTATGTTACGAAGCATTATATTTATGTATTACCGTTTTTAAATTAAATTACTTGACTAATGTAAGTATAAAAAATATAATTACTTACATAAAGTAACTTATTATCTTCAACTAGGAGGTACCAGCATGATGGGATTCCATCAACCACCCCATATATTTGTCGAACAAGTCGATTTAAAAGTTTCCGATTTGGAACGTTCATTACAATTTTATCAAGAGATTATTGGCTTTCAAATTTTAAAGCAAGCAGATAAAAAAGTGTTATTAACAGCGGATGGAAAAACACCGCTGCTATCGATTGAGCAACCGGAAGATATTATTCCGAAACAAGCGAGAACAACGGGGCTCTATCATTTTGCGCTTCTATTACCCAGTCGTTCTGATTTAGCTGCCGTTTTACAGCATTTACTCCAAACGGGCTATCCGTTACAAGGAGCATCTGACCATCTTGTCAGTGAGGCGCTTTATTTAGCGGATCCAGATGGGAACGGAATTGAAATTTATTCTGATCGGAATTCGGCAACATGGGAATGGAAAAATGGCCAGGTAACAATGACAACGGAAGCATTAAATGTCCGTGATTTGCTTGCTGAAGGAAGAGGAAAGCAGTGGGTTGGACTTCCAGAGGGAACATTGATGGGGCATATTCATTTGCATGTGTCCGAATTGCAAAGAACGGAGGAGTTCTATTGCAAAGGTCTTGGCTTTGATGTAGTCACGAGATATGGAGGGCAAGCGCTCTTTATTTCAACGGGTGGCTATCACCATCATATCGGATTAAACACGTGGGCAGGAGTTGGCGCACCTCAACCGGCAGAAAATAGTGTGGGATTAAAGTGGTTCACCCTTATGTTACCAAGTGAAGATGCAAGAAAAAAAGTAATCGAGCAGCTTCTTGGAATAGGTGCCTTAGTGGAAGAGAAAGATGGAGTTTACTTTACAGAGGACCCTTCGGGGAATCGGATAAAATTAATGGTTTAACCAAAACCTAATTTAAACATATTTGACAACAAGGGAGACGAAACTTATGACGAATAAAAATGATTTTTATGCAGCAATTGAAAATAGACGTTCGATTTATGGAATCAGCAGTGAAGCGGTTGTTTCAAATGAAAGAATTCAAGAAGTGATTAATCATGCAGTGAAACATACACCATCATCATTTAACTCACAAACAGCAAGAGTAGTTGTGTTAACTGGTGAAAACCATACAAAATTATGGAACATCACAACAGAAACACTTAGAAAAATTGTTCCAGCTGAAAACTTTGGATCAACAGAAGACAAAATGAATGCTTTCGGCAGTGGTTACGGTACGGTATTATTCTTTGAAGATAACAGCGTAGTAGAAGGATTGCAAAAACAATTTCCATTATATGCCGAAAATTTCCCAATTTGGTCATTACAATCAAGCGGAATGCTTCAACATGTTATCTGGACATCTCTAGAGTTAGAAGGTTTCGGCGCATCATTACAACATTACAATCCATTAATTGATGATGAAGTGAAAAAAGAATGGAATATTCCAAGTGAATGGAAGCTTCTTGCTCAAATGCCATTCGGAAAACCAACAGCGCCAGCAGGCGAAAAAGAATTTGCTCCATTAGAAGATCGTGTGAAGTTTTATAACTAAGTTTTTTTCAGGGGATTGCTAAAGAGTACCGTGCTAATTAAGAGACCAAATCGTATATGATTTGGTCTCTTATTTGCCTCTTTATATCAACGATTAGGAGATATTATTACTTTAATTAGCAGGTAAAATCGCAGCCTATAAAGCATCTTGAGAATGATTGTTGTCAACATGCTAACTACTTATGTTAATTGATATGCTATTTGGTAATTAAGTAGGTAATTATTGTCCTTTTTGAGCAACCAAAGATAATCAAAATAAGCGGATATTTTCCGGTTAGATAGCTGAATAAAGCCCGGTTCGGGGTATATAAGCGGAGTTTTTCCGATTAGGTTAAGCAAAATTAATTATTTTCACGTTTTCGGAGTTAATAGTCGGAGTATTTCCGCCTATTTAAGGCGTTTTGAGGTTCCATTTTCAATTTAAGGGAAATTTCTCCGCCTATTTATTAAATTAGATATAACTTCTAATGGACTTGAACAACTTCTCCATTAATTAAACAAAAAAACCTAGGAAAAATCCCAAGCTTTTATGTGCTAATTTTTATGTTAATTGTGCCGCTATTTTAGAAATCCTCCACGTTATGATAATAATGGCCATAGCCATGGTGATGGTAAGGGAATCCATCATAGCCATGATGATACCCATGGTCCCAGCCACCCATGCCAGGATACCCTCCAAAACCAAATTGTCCCATCATTTTCTATCTCCTCCTCAAAATGTAACATAATAGGGTATGTGTCTATTTTTGAAAAGGTATAGATGAGTGCCTATAATTTAGTTGTTCAGAATTGTTTATTAAAATATCTGATCATTCATGGAAAACATACGAGAAAAAAAAGACCTTTCAAATATGAAAGGTCTCCGCGGTTCTTATCGTTCGCATGCAATTAAATCTTTGTCACGATCTCTGCTTTTGTTTTTATCATAAAGCGCCTTTGAAACAAATGGTTTGTACTTTGTTTTTCCTCCTTTATTTTTCACGGATGATGAACGAGCTACTCCACCTTTGTACACTTTGTTCATTTCTTTACAATTTTTATAAGCAATGATTTTTGTTTTTGCTTCTGCCATTTCTGTTGTGCTGAGTGAAAAGGCGAGAATAAGACCGAGTGATACAATAATTGTGAATAGTTTTCTCATATACACTGTTCCTCTCTTGTTAATATTTCCATTGTAAATATAATGTATATGAGTTATTTTTATCAATATGAAAATTTATCCATTTTTTAGTTTGCTAGATTTCTAGGTGTTGAAAAGTTCACCTTGAATCGCTTGAATATATCTTTTTGCGGATTTTTGAACGGATTCATTCGCCTGTTCAACGACAATTTTATGAAACGCGTTATAGATTCGGTCAAAAGGTAAGTCTTTAACGATTTCTGCGATTTCCTTCACCTTTTTTGCAGGTAACGGAATTAAATTGGGGTAACTATACATGAAACTGACCCACTTTCGATCTGCCACCACTTGAATGATATCTCCGGTTAGGAGAATGCCTTTCTCATTATTTCCGTTTTCCCAGTGCAATACCGCTCCACCTTTATAGTGTCCACCCAGACGATAAAGGACCAACCCTTTTGTTAACTCCAATTTTTCTCCGGACCAGAAATGGATTTTCGCACTTGGTCTCATAACCCATTCTTTGTCGTCTTCATGAATATAAATAGGGATGTTCAATTTTTCCGCCCATTCGACTTGGGTCGAATAATAATGAGGGTGTGAGAGAGCCATTGCGTGTACGTTGCCAAACTTCGCTAAAGTTGCAAGTGTTGGTTCGTCTAGATAAGCAACACAATCCCAGATGAGACCAAATCCGTTTTGTTGAACGAAATAGGCAGTCTGGCCAATACCGAATTCAGGTTTAGTAGTTATGCTGTATAATCCATCTTCTTCTAATAAAATCTCATTATGGAACTGATTGCTTTCAATCATTTCATTGAGAGTTGTCCAAGATTGTCCGTTCGGGTTCACATATTGTCTTTCTTCATTACAGATAGTACATTCACTTGGGGGTACTTGCGATTGAGGATATTGCGTTGCACAAGTTGTGCAAATAAAGTTTTTCATATGAAATTGCTCCTCTCACTTATTGACTATTCTGACCATTTTGTTTAAAAAATAATAGATTCGGATCTAGGAGTCTATCGCGTTAAGAGGTCAAGGAATCTTTTTATTAAATGACGATAATTTATGGTTTATGCGGACACTGGGTGTGTTATTCATGATTATACACAAAGAAAAGACTTTTTCCACAAGTATATTGTAAAAAAAGTCTTGTAAGAGGATGATAATCGATAACGGTAAATGTGATGACTTTATCCTTTAGCTTTCACCTTTTTCACCAACCAAACAAGGATCAAAAGGAATGGAATGTAGAAAAAGTTAATTAAAAATCCTGTGTGCCCAAATACATTATTTAACATATCGATTTGTTGGCGGGTTTTAAAGAATGGGACGATGATTAATGGAATGGCACAAAGAATAACGACTCCTTTTTTTTGTGAAAAATTAAAAGTTTGTTTTAATAACCTGCTACCACACCATAAGGCAAGCGCTGTATTCGGTAATATAATTAAACACCAATTGGCAATGCCAACATATTCAAAACGCTCGACTACAGGTAAGTGAACGATTTTCCAAGTGGTTAATGTTGGCCAGACATATCTTTGTAGCATTTCTTCACTAAAGTAGCCGAATGTCAAAACAGCTGTATATAAGAACATTAATAAAGAGACCAAAAGGGCAAGATAGGCCCATTTTTTTGATTGATTTGTGTTTTTTACAAAAGGGCTATAGATAAGAAAGGCCTCATACCCCATATAAGTGAGTGACATTTGCTGTGAGGCTAGAATAATATCTTTCATGGAATGATCCAATATTGGTAATAGGTTGTGAAAATCAGCATATTGAACTGTAAAACTAAACAAAATGAGTAAGTAAGAGGGAAGGATTACACTAAAAAACATCATACCGACCACTGTTCTAAAACCACCAAAAACGATATACATACAAAGCAGTAAATAGATAAGTGTAAATATAAATACGTTTATATCCTTAAATACCCATACTTGAATAATTTCTGTATATGTGCGAAGAATGGTTGTGATGTAGAGCAAAAAGTAAAAAATAAAAAAAAGGTTAAATACTTTCCCAAGTAATTTTCCAAAAACAAATTGATGTGTTTCAGAAAGGTCCGGTTTTCCAAGTTCTAAAATTTTATAGATCATCCACATAATCATCATTGTTGTGAATCCAGCAAAAATAACCGAGATCCAAGCATCATAACCAGCAAATTTGGCAATTGTCCGCTGAAATCCCAACATACCGATACCGAACTGCATTCCATGAATGGTGAAAAAAGTGAGTGACGGTGAAATTTTTCGGTTTTCAGGAACTGTCTGCATAGTAAAACCTCCGACAATATGTGCCAAATTAGATAACTTTCTTTCGTTACTATCTGCCGCAGGTTCCTTAACAGTAACCATCGCTGCATTCACGAGTACTTCTTATATCCAATCAATCATCGAGTTTCAAGTTTGCTCACACCTTTTCATCCTTATACAAATTAGAGCCCAACCTCATAAAAATAAACAAAAATACCACCCTTTTTATTCCACTAAGTCATAATATCCCCATTTAAGGATGAAATATAATTGCTCCCCCAAAAAACTTCAAAAGTACCTGGCACCAAATTGGTAGTCCGCAAAAAGTATGCATACGACCAATAAGGTGCCTGACACCGAATTGGTTAGGTGCAAAAAGGTAGCGTACATCAAATAAGGTGCCTGACACCGAATTGGTTGTATGCAAAAAAGTAGCGCAAAACAAATAAGGTGCCTGACACTGAATTGGTTGTATGCAAAAAAGTAGCGCATAACAAATAAGGTACCTGACACCGAATTGGTTGTATGCAAAAAAGTAGCGTTCATCAAATAAGGTGCCTGACACCAGCTTGTCTTTATGCAAAAGAATTGAGCTTGTCAAAGGGGGTGCCTGACACCAAATTTGGTTCTTTTCGTGTTGGTGGGTTAATAAGATTTATATAGGGATAGTTTGTGGAGGGGGTGATGGGATGCGTTATTATTATGGGAATTCGATGCCGCTTAGGGTGTTGGATGAGTGTGAGTTTTGGAAGGAGCAGGAGGAGGAGCATACGATTGTCATTCGGGAGCTGGTGAAGGATTTAGAGGATGAATATGTGGATGCTTTGTTGGCGTGGGAGCAGGCATTTGCCAAGACGCATAGCCGGGTTGTTGCGTTTATTGAAACGACCATCCGTATGACGGGGACCTTTACGTATGAGTTATACCGTGAACTGACGACGCTCGTTTCTTTTTGCTTGGAACAAAGTAACCAATTTATTGCCTTTTGTAATCAACTCATTGAAGAAAGTGCACCAATCAAAAATAATCCAACAGCAAAAGTTGTAATGAAACATATAATAGATGAATCTGAATATTTCGTTGGCATTGCGCAAGCCGTCCTTTATAGTAAATCGATATAAATAGCAACCAAAACACGCTTGGAGCATCTTAGGAAGCTTGATCCAAGCGTGCTTATCTTTTTAGCGAATGTATCATTCCGCAAAATCCTCTAACGTAAAACGCACTTAATTGAGTATAAAAGTATTTATTAACGCGAATACAACAATCGCTAATACGAAGTACCCTCCGCTAACCCTTCTGTTTTTCCCCCGAACAACGTAACCTACAATGCTTTCAACGATTCGAATAATAATTAAGAGCAAAATAAGTAATGAAATCATCCAATACCAATGGCTTGCACCTAATTTAAGGAGGGGTGTAATTAGGCTTATTACAAGCAATCCGATAAATAAAGTAATCAGTTCAATCAAATCCTGTTTTCTACGTGTGAATAACCATTGAAATACTTTTCTGACCATAATGCTCCCCTATAGTAACGTTTGAATTTTCAAAACCTCTATACTTATTTTACCATATAATCCGCCAGCCAGCTTGTCTATTTAAAAATGAGTAAAAAAATTACTAGAACACCGAATAGTAAACAGAAAGTTGGAAAACGTAAAAAAAAAGGAGCTAACATATGGTCGGACTTGTACTAGCAATCATCATCTTTAATTCAATTGCGTTTATTTTTACGAAAAAAAGCCAAACAACCAATCAAATCATCCATATTATTGTATTTACGATTGCTTTGCAATCACTCTTTGACCTTTTTATTGAATTCAAATACCAAGGCTATTGGTATTTTTCAAAAAAAGTTGACTATTCGGGACTTGTTGCACATCTATTTGTAGTTCCGCCTGTCAATATTATGTTCCTTAAATGGTATCCCTTTCAATCACACATAAAAAAGCGAATTTTGTATATCGTCATATGGGAAGTAATCACTTTAAGCTATGAACTCATTACATTACTTCCGGAACCGTGGGGCTATTTTCATTATGGTTGGTGGAATTTAGGACATACAATCATTCTCAACCCAATCCTTTTCATTATTTTAGTCAAATATTATAAATGGATTGTACGCAAGGAAAAAGAAGCTGTAAGACAATATGAAAGAGGTCTTCAATGAAAAAAAATAGAATCCCTTATCTAGTACTCATCATCGTTCATCTTGCATTGTTTGTTGTGACGCTTATTAAAAAGAAGGACAAAAAGCCACTTCTGCTATATTTCGCAAGTATTGGAATGGCATATGTATTTGAGTATGTTGTTTTAAATATTTTTCGAGGGTATCGCTATTATCCGAAAATACTGAAACGAAAACGTCTAGACTCCGTCTTTGGAGCCATCGTATCCCAAGCATTAACCGTTCCGGTTTCGGCCATTTTCATTACATGCTTTCAATTGGGATGGGGATGGAAGATTATTTTTGCTTTACTATACACAGGGATTGAACAGCTATTTATCCATTTGAAGGTTTTTAAAAATAGATGGTGGAAAACAATGTATACACTGGTGTGTTTACCATTCTATTTTTGGATTGTTTCGAAATGGTCAGTTTACCTCGATCAAAAGCCACGAAAGTGGATTGGATATCTCACATTATTTTTCACTTTCTGGGTCAATTACTTAAATACTAATTTTGTGTTGGTCGCCATTTTTAAACGGTTCATTTTTAAAAAAGGATGGTCTATACACAAATATTATGTAAATTTTATCATCGCTCCAATTTATGGATTCATTCAATCAATCATTGGTCTCATTGTTACTTTAAAAGGAAAAAAAATTATCGGTCTTGGTTTTCTGCATTTAGTGGACCAGTTATGTTATCGTTTTAAATTAATAAAAATGAAAAAATGGTCCGTATACGGCTTTCTTCCAATTCATATCGTTATGTTACAAATAGGCGATATGTTTAAACAACAAATACCTCATTTGATGTCCAAAAGAGAGGGGGAAGAGGGATCAAGATGAAAAGAAATACGAAATACTATCTGTTATTAACGATTCCACACATTGCATTACTTATTTATAATTTAATAAAAAATAAAGAAAAAAAGCCAATTGTACTCTATTTTACCAGTGTCGGGTTTGCCTATCTGTTTGAAATCGTAATTTTAAACTATTTTAAAAGCTATCGTTATTATCCAAAAGTATTTAAAAACAATTGGGTGGACACTATTTTTGGAGCAATTACTTCGCAAGCCTTTCTTGTGCCGATGACAGCCACGACTATGGCCTCATTTCGTTTAGGGTGGAAGTGGAGATGGGGGGCTACTTTCTTATATACCATTATTGAGCGGCTTTTTATTCGTGAACACTTATTTAAAAATAACTGGTGGCGGACAGCGTATACGACAGGCTCCCTTCCTTTCTTTTTTTGGCTAATGGAAAAATGGTCTAAGATGCGTGAAGGCAGATTTCAAAAATGGGTGGGGCATACGAACATTTTCTTTTTTGTGTGGGTGAATTATACGAATCTGTATTTTCTTCTCGTTACTGTATTTAAAAAATTTCTGTTTGGCAGAAATAAGATTTGGAAAAAGTATGTTATGCATTTTTACTTGTATCCACCATTTTCAATCATTCAATCTTTTGTCATTTATATCTCCATTGTAAAGGGTAAGTTTGTTATGGGAGTAGTGGGCGCACATATCTTGGATCAGCTGCTGTATCGCTTAAAATGGATTCAAACAAGATCATGGTCCGTTTACTGCTTCCTTCCAATTCATATTGGGATGTACTGGCTTGGAAAACTCTTTAAAAAATACATGATTTCAGGCACGAATGGATCCTGAAACCATGTTACTCGTCACCATCGGACGTTGAGATTTCGGCACAAATAAGTCCGAAATAGGTCGGTACTTCATAGGAGTATAGATGAATCTTCCTGGATTCTTTTGGAATTGCCCCGGCTAAAATCAATGTTTGCCATATGCCATCGGGTTTAGCCGCTTCGATATATTCCGCGTCGAACTCTGCCATTTTCTCCAACTCATTGGACCGAATGAAACCAACTACCTCTTCGTCCAGCATTTCAGCAGCGGGATCAAAGCCATATGGTCCCTTTTCATCATGGGCATGTGCCCAATCACAGCTTGCAATTAAGGCTACACGCTTTCCACTGTTGTGGACTACTTGGCTAATCACTTCACCGAGTTTCATATGCATGTCGAACGAAAGCTCACGTGATGGATTGATGACAACGATAGGAACATCCGGCATAAATGATAGCGGAACGATGGAACCCCAATCGAGTGGAAGACAGGATATCGGACCCGCTGCCGTCCCGAAATTAATCGAGGCGATCGGAATACTTTGTTCTGCCGCCACTTCAGTAATGGAAACGGCCAAATTTCGATCAACATACCGTTCGAGCTCATAATAGCCATCATTTTCTTCAACAAATCCATACATTCTTTCACTATTTGTAACAGAGAAATACCCATCAATTCGTGTTCCGTGTGGAGTTAACACAATAATCGTTTCCGGCTTTGCATCTTGCATTTTTTTACCAAGCCTTACCATACTGTTTCGTGTCAATTTCATTCGATCCGGCAATGCTCCACATAATTCAGGGATTATTTCTCCACCGTGGGGGGCAATGCAGGCAAACACAAATGGATTCATCATCATCACTCTTTCACGAATATATTTACCATCTATATTCGTCAAAGAATTGCAAAACCCTCTAATATAAGTCAGAAAGTTGAGAAATTAATAGTACTAAATTTTTTCACATTCAAAGTTATCGTTTCAGGCACTCATTTCAGATAATTTCCCATCTTCAATATAAACGATGCGATCGCACAGATCCAACATGCGTTTATCATGGGTTACCATGACAGCTGCTTTTTGACTGCGTTTTACCTCATCTGCGAGCATTTCGACAACGGCACGGCCACGTTCGGAATCAAGACTTGCAGTTGGTTCATCTGCTAAAATAATCTCAGGATTATTCATCCAAGCACGAGCAATGGCAACACGTTGACGTTCACCACCAGACAAATTTTCTGGATAGTTATTCTTTCGGTGACTCAATCCAAGGCGTTCTAGTAGCTCATCTGCTTTTCTTTCCGCCTCTTTCTTTTTCTTTCCTGTTAATTCAGCAATTAATAATAATTGATCACGCACCGTTAAATAAGGAATCAAATTCGATGATTGGAACATAAAGCCGATTTTTTCTAGTCGAATCCGATTTAAGTGTTTCGGAGATAATTGACCGAGATCTTTCCCGCCAATCAGAATCCGACCGCTCGTAGGAGTCAGCAGTGCACCTGCAATGGATAGAAAGGTGCTTTTACCTGACCCGGAAGGACCGACAACGGCGACAAATTCTCCCGCTTTCACCTGTAAGGAAACTTGGTCGAGCACTTTTACTTGTGTATCGCCATCACCGAACATCTTGCTAATGTTTTCAAGAACTAGTTTGTTTTTTTCCATTATGCAGCCCTCCCAATGGCTTCAAGTGCATCAATTTTTGCAACTTGATAGAGTGATAGTAATGATCCAATAACGGATACGGCTAAAAATAATCCAGAACAAGTGGCGACTAATTGTGGACTCAAGTCAAAAGGCATGCTGCTTGGTAACACCAAGGAAATGCCATATGATAACCCAATACTAATAACAAGACTTACGATAGAAAGGGCTAATACTTGGGACATAATATTGCGGGCCAAATAGCTCGATTTCGCACCAATTGCTTTCAAAACACCAAATTGATTCATTTTTTGAATCGTGATGACGTAAAAGAACACAGCCAATACAAAGGCGGCAATGACAAACAAAAAGGCGATCATCATCATTAAGGAGCCTTGTTCCTCTTGGTAGCCTGGAATACCTTTTAATGCTTCGGTTTTACTTATGACATTTACCCCGGATAGCTCTTTTTTTGCAATCGGATCAGGTGATTGTAAGGCAATCGCATTTAATGGTTTATTCGTTGCTTCCCATTCTTTTAGATTCATATAAATGACAGGGGAGTGGCTGAACGATTGGCCACTTGTAAAACCACTAATTTTATATGTCTTACCTGTGATTTGATCTTCTATGTGATCCCCTAATGTTAACCCATTTTCTTTTAATGACTGATCGGCAATGATTGCATTGGAAGTGGAAGAATCAATCATTTTTCCTTCAACAATAGGCGGTGCGAGCATTCCTTTTACATCGATGGCAAACATCGTGACATCGATTTTCGTTGAGGAACCGTTTTTTGTAATGTTGGTCATTTGAATGCCGAATGGCGTTGATGGGTGATCTTTCGTCAATTTCTCTATATTATTCACCTGTTCTTCGGAAAGAACAGAACGATTTAATCGATTTTGCGAGTCCTTCTGAAGAACGAAATAATCAGCGTTCATCTTTTGAATCGAGGAAGCATTGTCGGATGAAAGTCCCTTTGCTAAACCTGAAACAAAGAGGACGAGCAACGAAATCAACACCATAATAAATCCAATTAATAAATAGCGCATTTTCGCATATTTCAATTCCCTTAACGCAAGAAACATCTTCTATTCATCTCCATTCCTTTAACTTACGTTAAGTATAGGAAGGGAATATGAACGGAAGATGAACAAGGGATTACACATTTGGTAATGTGATTATAAACGTCGTTCCTCTGCCTAATTGGCTATCAACTTGAATCTTTCCACCATGAAGCTCGATAATCTTTTGGGTAATCGCAAGTCCTAGACCACTGCTGCCTTCTTTGCGATTCCTTGCCTTATCGACTTTGTAAAAACGTTGAAAAATCCGGGATAAATCCTCTTCAGCGATGCCGATTCCGGTATCTTGTATTTTGACGATGCATGTTTCAGCATTTGCGTGAACCTCAAGTGAAATGGCTCCGCCTGGTTCTGTGTATTTTATGCTGTTCGTAATCAAATTTGTCCAAACTTGGTGAAGGAGTTTTTTGTCCGCTTCGATATAAGTGGAGGGAAGCTCCATATCAATCGCGATGTCTTTATCACGCCAACTCCATTCGGTCATAAATAGTACCTGTTTCACTTGATCAGCTACATCAAACCGCTCTTTTTCTAAAATTCCTTCCTCTTTATCTAAGGAGGCGAGTGTCAGTAATTGTTTGCTGAGCTGTGACATGCGTCTGCTTTCGTCCTCAATAATCGATAAATATTTTTCCTGTTGTTCGTCGGATAGCTTTTTAGAACGCAATGTTTGTGAAAATCCTTGAATCGATGCAAGCGGTGATTGTATTTCGTGTGATACGTTCGAAACGAATTCCTGTCGCATTTCTTCAAGCTGTTTTAAGCTTTTCGTCATCTCGGAAAAATGACTGGCTAACTGACCGATTTCATCCTTTCGTTTGACGTTTAATTGAATATTGTAATTTCCTTTTGTCAGTTTTTTCGTTGCATCTGTTAGTTTTACAATCGGTTTGACGATATAGCGGGTACTAATAATAACGAACACAATGCTTAATAAAATGGTAAAAACGAGGAGGACAGCAAAAAAGATGCGCATCTCTCCAAATTGAGCTTCAAGATTGGGCCTCATGAAAAGGGCGTGTGGCGTTCCTTTAATCGTAATCGGAACACCAATTGTATTTTTAACCGAGTTATCAAAGAAACCAGTCACAAATAATCGGGAGGGGAATTCCTTAATTCCATGATAGACATTTCCTTGTAGAACGTTTTGAATGACCGTTGGACTCAGTTTTTTTTCACGAAAATCTCCCCCGTAAAATTTCCCTTTCCCATTCGTATCAACAATATATAATTGATACCCAAGCCTTCCGACGTAATCAAGATAGGTATCCGAATCGGAGGAGGAATGTTTTTCAAAAAAGACGAGAACATCCTCTACCATATTCGTGACCTTTTGATCATTATGTGATTTTAAAAAATAATGGTAATACAAATTGGATATAAAAAAGGACAGCAAGGCACTAAATAGCATGACAAAGATTGTTGTCCAAACGATTCGTACATAAAGCGTCTTCACTTTTTCGTTACCTCCAGCTTATAGCCGACACCACGGACAGTACTAATGTGGAAATCATCAGTCCGTTTCGTAAAACGCTCCCGTAATCGTTTAATATGGACGTCCACCGTACGATCATCACCGTTAAAATCCGGACCCCAAATGAGTTGAATTAATTCTTCCCGGCTAAAAATCCGATCCGGATAACTGGCCAACTGTGCGAGCAGTTCAAATTCTTTCATCGGTAGCATGAGGAGTTTTCCGTTGCAATGAACTTCATAGCTTTTTCGATCAATAATGGTATCATTCAATGTCAGCTTTTCAGAATTGACCATTTGATAACGACGGAACAATGCTTTCATACGAAAAAGCAATTCCTGCGGCTCAAACGGCTTCGTTAAATAATCGTCTGTCCCGACAGAAAATCCTTTTTCTTTATCTGCGAGTTGATCTTTCGCAGTTAATAAAATTACAGGAAAGTCGTAGTACTTTCGAATTTCCTCACAAAGCTGCAGTCCATCCATGTTCGGCATCATGACATCAACAATGGCTAGATGGATTTGTTGTTTTGTAAGAAGTTCTGATGCCTCTTTGCCATCAGCAGCCTCGAATACGAGATAGCCATTTGCTTGCAGCGTATGTCTCAAAAGTTCTCGAATATGCGGGTCGTCGTCAGCAATTAATATATGTAGCATGAAATTTCACCTTCTATTTGCTAAATTCGTATCTTTATTGTGGCTTAATCGACCTGGAAATTCAAATAGAAAAGGCCCGCCCCTTTAGGGCAGACCTTTATGAGTCAAACTCGTTAACTAACTTCCTTTTTATCTCCCTTTTTCGCTTCCACCCAGTAGTCTGCATTTTTAATGCCAAGTGCTTCTGGGTCAAAAACAGGGTCGATTCCCGCTTTTTTCTGTCGCTCGTAATCTTTTAAGGCAACGAGGGCTGGTTTCATGAGAATCACGACGGCGATAATATTTAACCATACCATGATACCAAGTCCTGTATCACCGAAGGCCCACGCTACTTTGGAAGTTTTAACACATCCGTAGAAAACAGCGGCAATACTAACAACTTTGATTAGTAGAATTGCCCAACGATTATTTTTTCCACGTGTTAAATAAGCGACATTTGTTTCAGACATGTAGTAATAAGCCATGATTGTTGTGAAGGCGAAGAAGAATAAGGATATTGCGACGAATCCAGCTCCGAAACCAGGAAATACATGTTCAACCGCTGCCTGTGTATACTGTGGACCAGGTTCGTCAGTTCCCATGTTTTTAAATAAATATTCCCCAGCAGGAGTTTTTGTACTATACATTTTAGTGAAAAGAATCATAAATGCAGTGGCTGTACAAACGAACCATGTATCAATATAAACAGAGAATGCCTGCACTAAACCTTGTTTAGCAGGGTGTGATACTTCAGCGGCACCGGCTGCATGTGCACCAGTCCCTTGACCAGCTTCATTGGAGTAGATTCCGCGTTTTACCCCCCAAGCGATAGCGGAACCAACTAAGCCACCAAACGTTGCTTCTGCACCGAAGGCACTTTTAAAAATAAGAGCAAATACTGCAGGGACTTGATCGATATTTATAAAGACGATAATTAATGCAACAATAATGTAACCAAGTGCCATGAAAGGTACAACGAATTGGGCAACACCGGCAATTCTTTTTACCCCACCAAAAATAATAATTCCTAGTAAAACAGCAATGATTGCGGCCGTAAGCATTTTGTGCATTCCGAAGGCATTATCTAAACCTTCAGCAATCGCATTTGCCTGCACACCAGGCATAAGGAAAGTAAGGGAAATAATTGTGGCAATGGCAAAGACAATACCATACCATCTCATTCCAGTCCCTTTTTCAATGTAGTACGCAGGTCCCCCGCGGTACTCTCCGTCTTGCTTCACTTTGTAAATCTGTGCCAAAGTCGATTCAACATAAGCAGTTGCTGCACCAACGAAGGCGATGAGCCACATCCAGAAAACTGCTCCAGGTCCCCCTAAACCAATAGCAGTTGCAACCCCGGCAATATTTCCTGTTCCCACACGTCCTGATAAAGCGACTGATAATGCTTGGAACGAAGAAATCCCTGCGTCAGAGCTCTTTCCTTTAAACATTTGTGCAATCATGTCCTTAACGAGCCGTACTTGTAAAAAGCGAGTCGAAAGTGAGAAAAACAACCCGACTAAGATACAAATAATGATGAGCGGTGGACTCCATAGGACATCATTTAACCAACCGACAAACTTATCCATCCTTTACCCCCTGAAAGATTTGTAGGTGAAAAATTTCTCCCCTCGCCTAAATTATAGAATATTTCAAAAAATAGAACAATCCTAAAATTTAAATAATTTGTCACAAACGAAAAAGGTTTCGAGGAATAAAAACGGGAGATTCTTGGTGGGTAATCCGATTTTATTCTACTTTTTTACTGCCATTTCAAGTTTCATAGCCAGTCGAAGCGGCAAGACCGGTTTGGAAATTTGATTCAGATTTCCTACAAATTATAAATCCTTTTGCGGGTAGTAAAAGGCAAATGAGCCAGTTGAACCGGTATAGAAGGTCCCATGGAACAGGAAAGCGTGAGGCTATGGGTTCGGAAAGAAGAGAGGAGGTCCGATGGATCAAGAACGTGTGAAGTCATGGGTCCGGAAAGAAGAGAGGAGGTTCGATGGAACAGGAAAGCGTGAGGCTATGGGTCCGAAAAGAAGAGAGGAGGTGCGATGGAACAGGAAAGCGTGAGGCTATGGGTCCGGAAAGAAGAGAGGAGGTCCGATGGATTGGGAACACGTGAGGCTATGGGTCCGGAAAGAAGAGAGGAGGTCTGATGGATCAAGAACGTGTGAGGTCATGGGTCCGGAAAGAAGAGAGGAGGTCCGATAGATCAGGAACGTGTGAGGCTATGGGTCCGGAAAGAGGAGAGGAGGTCCGATAGATCAAGAATGCGTGAGGCTATGGGTCCGGAAAGAAGAAAGGAGGTGCGATGGAACAGGAAAGCGTGAGGCTATGGGTCCGGAAAGAAGAGAGGAGGTCCGATGGATAGGGAACGCGTGAGGCTATGGGTCCGGAAAGAAGAGAGGAGGTCCGATGGAACAGGAAAGCGTGAGGTCATGGGTCCGGAAAGAAGAGAGGAGGTCCGATGGATCAAGAAAGCGTGAGGCTATGAGTCCGGAAAGAAGAGAGGAGGTCCGATGGATCAAGAAAGCGTGAGGCCATGGGTCCGGAAAGAAGAGAGGAGGTCCGATGGAACAAGAACGCGTGAGGCTATGAGTCCGGAAAGAAGAGAGGAGGTTCGATGGATCAAGAACGTGTGAGGCTATGGGTCCTGAAAAAAGAGATCGTGTTCCTTTATCTCAGTCAAAGTCTTTCCAGTTTTTACGTCGATGAGCAAGGCCTTGGCTTTGTATTGAATAGTTGAAAAGTCATCCATTTAGAAATTATGCGGGTTTTTTACTTTGATGGAAGAGATTTCGCCGCAATTTTTGCAAAAGGTAAAAATAAGTGGAGAGCTTTTACCCAATATTTTATCTACTTCGGTTAAACTGGAATATCCATTCCCTAATTTACCTTGTACGAACTCTGTTTTTCCGCATGTTTTGCATGGTTGTTGGTTTTCCATTTTCCTCACCTCTTTGTTTATTTCCCTTTTATACGTTCCATTTTGAGAGAAGGTTTCATTCGTTTTTTGGGGCATGCTAACAATAAAAATTGCGAAGGGATGTTGATGCTTGTGAAAGCAGTGACGTATCAAGGAATTAAAGATGTAAAGGTAAAAGATGTGCCGGAGCCGACCATACATAAGGAAGATGATCTGATTGTGAAGATTACGAGTACCGCTATTTGCGGGTCCGATCTGCATCTTGTGCATGGAATGATTCCGAATTTGCCACATAATTATATTATTGGGCATGAGCCGATGGGAATTGTAGAAGAAGTGGGTCCAGGTGTGACAAATGTGAAGAAAGGGGATCGGGTCATTGTTCCGTTTACCGTTTCTTGCGGTCAATGCTGGTTTTGTCAGCATGAGTTAGAAAGTCAATGTGATCAATCGAATCCGCATGGGGAGGCCGGGGCTTATTTCGGGTATTCGGAAACTTTTGGCGGGTATCCAGGTGGGCAAGCGGAATATTTGCGCGTTCCATTTGGCAATTTCACACCTTTCGTCGTGCCGGAGAATTGCGAGTTAGAAGATGAGAAAATTCTGTTCCTTTCCGATATTATTCCAACTGCTTATTGGGGTGTTGATAATGCTGGGGTGAAGGAAGGCGATACAGTCATTGTTCTTGGCTGTGGACCTGTTGGACTTTTAACTCAAAAGTTTGCGTGGATGAAGGGTGCTAAACACGTGATTGCTGTGGACTATATTGGGTATCGTTTGGAACATGCGAAGAAAACCAATCATGTGGAGGTCGTGGATTTTAGTAAAATCGACCATACAGGTGACTATTTAAAGGAGCTTACAAAAGGCGGGGCAGATGTTGTCATTGATTGTGTCGGGTTAGATGGGAAAAAGTCAGCGATGGAAATGATTGGATCAGCATTGAAGCTTCATGGTGGAACGATGAGTGCGATTGTTATGGCTGCGCAATGTGTTAGAAAGGGTGGAACGATTCAACTAGTCGGTGTATATGGGGCGAGATATAATCAGTTCCCGCTAGGTGACTTATTCTCACGAAATATCACACTGAAAATGGGGCAAGCACCTGTCATCCATTATATCCCAGAGCTATACAAACAAATAATCGATGGCCGATTTGACCCAACCGACATCATCACCCATCACCTCCCACTCGACCAAGCCGAATACGGCTACTCCGTATTCGACGAAAAACAAGACAACTGCATCAAAGTCATCCTCAAACCTTAAAAAGGTGTCACATAAAGCGGTGCCAGGCACCATTTATGCAAAAAACAACATAAATATGCAAAAAAATGAATAAATGGTGCCTGGCACCATTTTTTTCGATGGAGGGGAATGGTAATACCGAATCTTGAATATATCAATAAATAAGTTTAATTTTTTGCAACAGGGAGTAGGGGAAAGGACATAAAAAAGGGGGAGATCATTTGAGTGCCAAAAGATTAACGAAATCGACGATGGATAAAAAAATCAGTGGTGTGCTAGCTGGGATAGCAAATTATTTTGAGGTAGATTCAAACTTGATTCGACTAGGTTTTGTCATCCTTTGCTTAGCCACAGCTATCGTACCATGTATTATTGCTTACTTAATTGCAGACTGGATGATTCCGAAGGATACGGAATTATAATGAAGTTTCCTCTGAATTTAATTCAGCGACAAAGACAAGATCACCGTTCTTACTCGACTTTAATCACAAATGCATAAAAGGCATCACCATTCGACACGTTCTCTTCCTTTTCATCCATCCACCATACACCGTAAGAATAATAATAAATGCCTTTTTCGTTCGGTGCGTAAAAGCTGTTGTCTGTAACAGGAATTTCTATTGAATTGTTTTCAGTCATTTGCTCAACATGAATTTCATTAGGCTTTGGTTCATAATTCATCTTGAAGGTAATTTTTTCACCAGGATGTACGCTGATTGGCGTTTGATCTTTCAAAAGTTCAACAGGTCCAGCAGTATCCACACATTCGCCTTTTCCTTCATGGTTCCAGCAATATGTACCTAAAATTGTTTCGTAAGATTTATTGCCAACCTCAATCTTCGTTTTTGGAGGCTTATTTCCTGTCATGCCGTTGTTGTTCGAATTGTTCGAGTGATTCGAACAGCCCACTACATTAATTACTAACAATAGTAAACCAAACCATTTTAACATTCCCATTCACTCCTTTTTATTATAGACGTTTTATTTTATATAAGGTTACAATTACGTTAATTTCGACTGGCCCTGTGTATGTGGGAGAAGGAAAAGGGCAAAAAATTTAGAGAAAGAAGCATGACTAAACAGGGAAAAAAGCCGAGGGAAAGTAGGTGAAACAAAGTAACTATATATATCGCTTTATTGAGAGGAATCAATGTAGGCGGACATAACAAGATTAAAATGGCGGACTTAAGAAAGATGTTTGAAAAAATGAACATGCCGCATGTTCAAACCTATATTCAAAGCGGAAATGTTTTGTTTGAATCGAACGAAACAGAAGAGCAGCTAGTTGAAAAAGTTGAACATCAAATCTTGGCAGAGTTTGGTTTGACTATATCCGTTATTATAAGAACGGCCACGGAAATGGAGGACATTGTATTAATCTGTCCTTTTTCAAAAAACGCAATCCAGGAAGCGGAAGCGGAAGCGGATACACAATGGGAGAGGCTTTATGTGGCAATGTTGCTGGGGGCGCCTCAACAAGAAAACATCGACCGAATTCATATGTATAAAAATGATCGGGAAGACTATCAGGTTGCGGGACGAGATATCTACTTTCTGTTTCATGACAGCGTACGAAATTCCAAACTAGCAACAAACCTACATAAATTAGAAGTTCCCACCACAATGCGAAACTTGAGAACAATGAATAAACTCGTTTCAATGGCAAAGGCAATGGAAACAAAATAAAAAACATCACTAAAAAATTGAAGCGCATCCAGTGATATATACAAAAGGAACGCATAAATACACAAAAAATGCATAAAAGGTGCCTGGCACCTTTTATGCAAAATGTTGAATACTTATTAAGGAATTTGTATATTTGGTGCCAGGCACCTAGAGTTCTAGGTGTTGTTTGAGGCGGTTGTGTGCTTTTTGTCTTTCGTCATCTGGGACAATGTAGTAGTAGATTCCGCCGATTTTTGTTCCTTGGCCTTTGAGCTGGAATTGTTCGATTTTTTGTCGTGCGTCTTTATAGTATTTTTGAATGGATATCATTTCATCAAAGGTTAGATTTGTTTCCACGTTTTTGCCGAGTGCTTCAAATACATCGTTATATTTTGTTAATGCGGAAACACTAGCCCCTTTACTAATGACGCCTTGAATCACCTGACGTTGACGTTCATTTCGCCCGAAATCACCGCGTGGGTCTTCTTTTCTCATACGGACGAAGGCGAGGGCTTTCTTCCCATCTAAATTCACTTCACCTTTAGGAAAATGATAGCCTCCATAACTGAAATCCAACGTATTATTCGCCGTCACGCCACCTACTGCATCAACAATATCTTCGAAGCCTTCCATATTTACTTTAATATAATAATCAATCGGAATATCAAGGAATTTCTCAACTGTATTCATTGACATGGCCACTCCACCAAAGGCATAGGCATGGTTGATTTTATCCTCTGTTCCTTTACCAACAATTTCAACTCGCGTATCACGTGGGATACTTAACATTTGTACGGATTTAACAGTCGGATTAACGGTTAAAACAATCATTGTATCCGATCGACCGCGATCCCCTTTTCGTTCATCAACCCCAAGCATTAAGATAGAAATTGGATCTTTATCTTTAAATCGGATTTCCTTATCCCTAGAACTTTTACGATCAACAGGGTTATGCATCGTATTAACAGCTTTTGTTAAAGAATGATAGATCGAATAAACATAAGCACCTGCCCCTAAAATGATCACAAGCAGGATAATCCCAATAATTTTCCGTTTTTTCATCTTCTTCTTTTTTAAATTATTTGACCGCATAAATATGCCTCCAAAGGGATTTTTCAATTCTATACCGTTAGATTATCAAATTACCGATGAATTGTGTACCATTATTTGCAAATACTTAATATATATGGATGTATTTTTAAAAAAAGGCTGTTTTCGTAATCAACAATGCTCGTTCCTTTCCGCTGCAGGAATCAAGCTCCTTCCGCTCCAATCCACTCTACTAGTGTTTAATTTTAGAAAACAGTTAAAAAATAACTAAAAATCATATTTGACAATCGGTGAAATAAGCATCATAATAATTGGTATAGACAACTATATCAAAAGAAAATAAGCATACTACTATTATTTCCATTAATAATAAAAAAATGAGGTGATGGCATTGGGACAAAATGTAGTAATCAATGCAAATCTATTTACAGGTGACGAAAATATCGCCAATGGCTTTTTACGATTTGAAGGAAAAAAAATCACAGAAATCGGTGATATGAATCAATATCAACCTGAACAAGATGAAAAAGTAATCGATGCTGGCGGTAACATTGTCATTCCGGGAATGATTGATGTACATATTCATGGAGGGTACGGTGTCGACGTAATGGATGCGGATCCTGAAAAGCTCGTCTTTTTAAGTGAACAGCTCCTTCAAGAAGGTGTCACTACTTTTTTTGCAACGACAATTACCCAAGACTATCCTGCCATAGAAGCGGCACTGGCATCCGTTAAAAAAGCAACAGAAACGGGTAAAACAACGATAAAAGGTGTCCATTTAGAAGGGCCATTTATTTCAGAAAAAAGAGCAGGTGCACAGCCATTAGAATTTATTTCAGCACCGGATATTGATTTATTTTTACAATGGCACGAAGCTTCTGGGAAGCAAATCAAGTTGGTAACTTATGCACCGGAGAAAAAAGGGGCACGTGAGTTCGAAGATGTCATGATTAAGAACGGCATTGTACCTTCAATGGGACATTCCGATGCAGTTCGCGCCGAACTTCTCGAAAGCAAAACAACACATGCCACACATCTTTATAACGGAATGCGCGGCTTGCACCACCGGGAAGCTGGGGTTGCTGGACATGCCTTATTATCACCGCATATCCAAGCGGAAATTATTGCAGACGGAATCCATGTACATCCTGATATGGTCAACCTTACGTATAAGTTAAAAGGTGCAAACGGAATCGTTCTTATTTCAGATGCGATGCGAGCAAAAGGTCTTCCAGATGGAGAATCTGAGCTTGGCGGCCAGAAAGTATTTGTGAAAAATGGCGAATGCCGTCTCGAAAATGGATCACTTGCGGGAAGTATTTTAACAATGGACCAAGCGTTCCGAAATATTATCCAATTTACCGGTTGTTCCATTGCGGAAGCAGTCCAAATGACATCCGGAAACCAAGCAAAAGAATTCGGCTTAACATCAAAAGGATTTTTGAAAAAAGACATGGATGCCGATTTTGCCATCATGAATCAAAATCTCGAAGTCATTGAAACGTATCATTTAGGAAATTCATATAGAAAAGGGGAATAACCATGCAATTACACACTTATTCAACAGTAACTGATGCATCTGCAAAAGCTTTTGATATAATAAAAACAGGAATCGAAAATGGCAGTATTCGTACTTTAGGCCTTGCTACAGGTGGAACGCCATTGAAGTTTTATGAAAAATTCCGCGCATCAAATTTGGATGTTTCAAACGTATCAACGGTCAATCTAGACGAGTATGTCGGATTAAATGCAAAAGATGAAAATAGCTACCGTTATTACATGGAAAAAGAATTATTTTCTCATATGAATTTCAAAGAAACATTCTTGCCAAATGGAATGGCAGCCGATCTAGATGAAGAATGCTTGCATTATGAAGGAATTCTTCAAGACCACCCTGTTGATGTACAAATTCTTGGAATTGGTGAAAACGGCCATATTGGCTTTAATGAACCCGGCACATCTTTCGAATCGCTAACACATGTCGTTGAATTAACAGAGTCAACACGTGAAGCGAATAAACGCTATTTTGACAAAGAAGAGGATGTACCGACACATGCGATTTCTATGGGAATCAAGTCGATTTTATCTGCAAAAAAAATTATCCTACTAGCTTTTGGTGCTAACAAAGCGGAAGCAGTGAAACAAATGTTAGAAGGAGAAGTCAGTGAAGGTTGTCCAGCATCTGTTCTGCAAAAGCATTCTGATGTCATTGTTCTTGCTGATCAGGAGGCAGCCTCATTATTAAAAGAGGGGATTGCACGTGATTAATAAGGAATCGCCGATTCCAATTTATTATCAAATTCAAGAACATATTCGCGAAAACATTAACCAGCAAAAATGGGTCAAAGGGGAAGCGATCCCTTCAGAGCGCATCTTAACCGAACAATTTGGCGTCAGTCGAATGACGATTCGTCAAGCGGTTCAAGGACTTGTCGATGAAGGAATTCTCATGCGCAAACGGGGCAGCGGAACCTTTGTCAGCAATGAAAAGGTAGAACAACCATTAAAAGAAATTACGAGCTTTACCAAACTTATGGAACAACGCGGAATGAAGGCAAGCAGCAAGATTACTGTGTTCAGCATTCGAAAACCGAATGACGGTGAAGCGGAAAAGCTGCAAATCAATCTGGATGCAGACGTCTATCATATTGAACGAATTCGTTTAGGTGACGATATCCCAATTGCAATTGAAACATCTATTGTCCCGTGTTCCATTGCAGAAGGGCTGAAAGAGGAAGATATTCAACATTCTCTTTATGAATTCATCGAGGTAAAAAAAGGCTATCAATTGGGAGATGCCAAACAATCCATCGAAGCGATCGGTGCGACAGAACGCATCTCCAAGCTGCTCGATATTCCCGTCGATTCGCCTATTCTTCAAATCGAACGCGTCGCTAATCTGCGATCGGGCACTCCGTTAGAATACGTCCGATCACAATATGCCGGCAGCCGATTTAAATTTTATTTATAAATAGTAGGGTAAGAACATGCGACCGCATTTGGGAGGGTTGCATGTTTTTTACATTTATTGGGATAATCTATCAATATCGTGCGGCAGGTAATTCGTTACCTACCCGAATCCCGCTGATACGAGCAGGAAGGAAGCGAAAAGTGATGCGAAGTGCTCGAATCTGTTGGATGCGGGAACTTGGTAGTAGGAAAGGCGATGCGAAGTGCTCGAATCCGCTGGAAGCGGGAACTTGATATTCGAAAAGGCGATCCGAAGTATTCGAATCAGAAAAATACGTGAACATGATAACCGAAAAAGTGAGATGAAGTCCCCGAATCCCCATTAAGGAAGAACTTGATTCCAATGCAAAAATCTAAAAAAGAAGTAAAAGAGGTATTGTCCATCAAGGAGGGCGATACCTATTTTACCTTCGTAAGATCTTCACGATTGCATCCTCTGGTGTAAGATATTCGTTATTCAACGAAAAATCCACATGCTGCCGATTGATTTCTGCGTATTGAACAACTTTCCCTTTTTGAAGAAAAACGAGTAAATAAATATCATCCCGCTTGTCGATATTACTTGGGTCTTTAAATTTAGTGCCCAGTTGCTTATTTATACTTTCTTGCACCGTGTAGGGTGGGAAAATAAATGCCTTGTCCCAAGTGAAATCAGTTAATGAATTCAAATCGATTTCATGACTTTTCCCTTTTTTTATCACCTGTGCAATGGAGGATTCTGCTTTTTTATTGTGTTTGACACTGCTGCACCCTGCTAACAGTATGAGCGAACATAGTAGAATCATCGCCTTTTTCAATGAATAACCTTCTTTCATATTTAAAAGTTACGTGTTAAAAGGGTTGAATTTTCTTTCAATTTCCAGTAATTGATCATCCTTTTTTCCGTTTAATCGAATGAAAAGGGATCGGATGAAATGTTTCATATTTATTTTTTTATACATTGAGTAAAGGTCCTTTTTTTCTGGAACATCACCTTGCTCTATCCAGTCCAGCAAGGTTGTAAGAGGAACCTTCTCGCTTTTAATCATTGATGTGACCGCTGTGGCAATTCGCTCATCTTCCTCGGCATCGAATACATGTGTGGCACTTTCAATCAAGTTCAATAGACTCTTCCATAGTTTTTGACATTCGTTTAGTCCAGTAAATCGATTGAGTACACATTCATCAATTGCGTCAGAAATATGTGCGGGTGCATGAGCCCAGCCTTTTTTATCAACAAACGACCGAAAATCTTTTTCTAAAAAACAGTAAGAGATAATCTTATCCTGCACACGCCGATAAATCGACTCATGTAAAAATTCATCCTGATTGTCGCGAATCAGAATAAGAGCAATTAAAAGTGCGGAAAAGCTTCGTAAAAATATGCTATCTGTATCTTCTTCTCCGATTTTGTGAAAAAGCATGTCATTAGAAACGGCATACTCCAAAATTTCCTCTAACTGTTCTCCCGTTAAAAAACGTTCCACAAGCAACCAATGAGAGAGAATAGAATAGGCTAAATCATCCCGCAGCTCCGAATCGATTGACCCCAAAACATTAATCACATTTTGAACGGCTGTGAATTCATCCCAATCATGTGGTAGTTTATAATCATTTTCTTTTACTTGTCTCAATACATCTTTCATCAAACCAATCCACCCCTATAAATCACTTGGCATACTCGCCTCTTTTTCTATATTCACATCCCATGAAACAATGGTCGTACTATCTCTGACATGATTTTTTTGAATTTCTTTTAATAGGAAAAAAACTGCTGAATCTCCAGAATGCTCAGCAAAAACGTCAATAATTTTTTCCGGCTCAGAAAAAGGGTATCCGGGACATTCGACTAATCCGTCCGTTGTCAAAAAGAGATGGTTACGCCCCTTCCGTAACTCGCGTGTGCCAGTACTATAACAGGGAACAGCCTGTTCAAAAGTATTGACGCGACCGACCCACTCATAAAATTGACGTTGATTAAGCTGATATTGACCAAGTGCGGCCAGTTCAGGATGAAAGCAATAAAGCAAACAATCCCCAATCGATAACCACCAAACATACTGATCCTTGCGAACTGTAATTAAGCAGGCAGTTTCCCCTTGAATGTTCCGGCAGGCATGAAGAAAGGATTCTTCTTGGAAAATTCCTAACATAAGCTGTTCAAGCTCACGATTAAATCCATTCCGAATCGGTTGTGCCAAATATTCTTCAATTATTGATTGCTTCTGCTCAAATGCATCAAGAACGAGTTCCGCACTCTGCGCAGAATAATGGGCATCAAGTATCATGACGAACTCCCAATCCTCGTCATCATTGATCCAGACAAGACATCCATCTTCATTTTTGTACGAACCAGATGCAGAATTTCCGCCAAAAAGTCCAACTGTTACATGTTGAATCCGCTGAATAAAGGGTTCGTCCACATAATTTTTTTCACTTCCAACCCACTTAAATGCCGTCATTCTGATTCTCCTCAAGATGGGCTTTTATCCGTTGACAAAGAGCAATCACTTCATTATTATCACCAAACGGAGCATCCGACCAATCATACACGGACATTGGACCCCAATGCTCTTTCGGTGTGTTTGGATAGCGGGGAACGATATGCATATGAAGATGGGGCACCGAATTCCCGGATACGAGAGAATAGATATGTTCCGCCTTTTCGGATTCAATCAACGTCTTACTCACTTTTGCCATAATCATCCCAAAGGACTTCGCTTCGTCCATATTTAAATCCCCAAGGGTCGGCGCATGCCTTTTTAAATCAATCATTAGGTGACCTAGATAACACGGCTCCCCATTTTGATCGATATGCCCAACATACACAAACTCGTCTTCATAAATTGCAATTCCGGCTGATTGTATGTTCCCCCGATGCTTGTCACAGATAAAACATTCCATCCCCATCATCCACCCATTCTTTTTAAAATATTTTGAGAATTACAACACATTTCCAAATTCTTTCCTATAAAAAAATTCCTCGAAATCTGCCTCAATCATTTTAGACATTTTCCCTCGTATTCTGACCCGATTTTTATTTTAGACATTTCCCGGGAAAGTACGATGTATTTTGACAGCAAACTTCCTTTAGGTATTTTTGCTCTCGTTTTGAAGCCGAAGATTCCAATTTGAACCGGTACTTGGGCATCTATCTAATGCCTTTGCTATAAGCAGGAATTGCAATCATAAATATCTTCCTTTTTATGTTACAATTTTAAAAAAACCGAAAACTTAATCGAAAGGGAGGAGATGTTGATGTATCCATTAGGAGATTCTGCGGTTATTCTTGAATTTGGCAATAAAATCAATCACGAAACAAATGAAAAGGTGCTTGCGGCTGCACAACTGCTTAGAAATGATCCTTTTCAAGGTATGATTGAAGTCGTTCCAGCTTACACGACGTTAACGGTTCACTATGATCCGCTTCAAGTACGATCATCATTTCCATATGAAACGATTTGCCGGGAAGTCACTTTAAGGCTTGAAAAAGCTCCGTTTAGACGGCCATCTAAAGGGCGGATCATACGAATTCCAGTATGCTATGACAAAAAGTTTGCCGTCGATTTATCATTTGTTGCGGAGTTTAATGGTTTGTCAGAAAAGGATGTTATCGACATCCATTCTTCGACAACCTATGATGTCTATTTTCTCGGTTTTTCACCGGGGTTTCCGTTTCTTGGCGGTATGAACGAGAAAATTGCGACTCATCGAAAAGACTCACCGCGTGCGAAAATTTTAAAAGGATCAGTCGGGATTGCGGGCGGACAAACGGGGATTTATCCACTTGAAACACCTGGTGGTTGGCAAATCATTGGTCGAACGCCGATGCCGTTGTTGTACCTAGACCAAACTCATCCAACATTATTACAGCCGGGAGATCAAGTCGAGTTTTATCCGATTACCTGTGAGGAATTTGCCGAAATGGAGGGAATGAGATGGGGGTCCGAATAATTAAAGGAGGATTATTGTCGACTATTCAAGATGGTGGGCGGCATGGCTATCAGGCATATGGGTTTGTTGTCGGAGGTGCGATGGATTCATGGGCGATGAAGCTCGCAAATCGTATCGTTAACAACGACCTAAATGCTGCGGTTATCGAAATGACGATGATTGGTGCCACATTTGAATTCGACGAAAATACCTATATTTCTATTTGTGGTGCCGACATGTCACCAACAATAAACGACATCCCGGTGCGAAATGGCAAAGCGATTTTTGTAAAAATAGGAGATGTTCTTTCCTTTAAACAAGCAAGGGAAGGGTGTCGAACCTATCTTGCTGTAAGTGGGGGATTCAATGTTGCGGAAGTTTTACATAGCAAGAGTACCTATTTAAATGCCAATATTGGCAAAAGGCTCGAATCCGGCGATGTCCTATCTATTTATCAAGCTAGCAACATTCCAAACCTCAAACAACGACTATCACCATCCGTATTTACCTATATGAACCAAACGACTATTCGCTATGTGGAAGGCAGGCATGCTCATTGGTTCAGCAGTGAACTTGAAGGGGAGACATATAAAATAAATATCCAATCCAATCGGATGGGGTATCGATTGAATGGACCAATCTTGCGAACGACTGTAGATGACCAGGTCATCACCGAAGGAACAACATTCGGTACGATCCAAGTTCCGCCAAATGGTCAACCAATCATTCTGATGGCCGATCGCCAACCAACCGGCGGATACCCGAAAATTGGGGAAGTCATCACTGCCGATTTACGAATCCTCGCACAAAGAAAGCCAGGGGATGAAATTGAATTTAAGAAAGTCACTCTCCAAGAGGCACAGAAAATCTATCGAGAACAGGCAAAAACAATTCAAATCCTGGAAAAAATGAAAGGATGATATCCATGCATCAAATCGATCTCAATTGTGATCTAGGAGAAAGCTTCGGTCGATATACGATTGGCAATGATATTGAAATCATGAAATACATATCTTCCGCAAATATTGCATGCGGTTTTCACGCAGGTGACCCAAATGTAATGAGGGAGACAGTGAAGCAGGCAGTTCAAAGGGGGGTGAAAATTGGTGCACATCCGGGTTTTGCGGATCTTCAAGGGTTTGGGAGAAGGGAAATGTCCATCCAGCCATCTGAAGCTTACAATCTGATAATCTATCAAATCGGCGCACTTCAAGCTTTTGCAAAAATTTATGGCGCAACCATTCACCATGTAAAGCCGCATGGAGCTCTTTACAATATGGCAGCTGTCGATTCAGAACTTGCAGAAGCATTGGCTCTAGCAATATTTGATCTAGATTCACAACTTATCTTATATGGATTATCCGGTAGTGCCTTGACCAACGCAGGGGAAAAGATTGGGTTGCAAGTGGCACATGAAGTGTTTGCTGACCGCACCTATCAACCAAACGGAACATTAACACCGAGGAGTCAACCGAATGCGCTGATCGCCACTACAGAAGAATCCCTCAATCAAATTTTACAAATGATTAAAGAAAAAAGGGTGAAAACAGTCGGTGGAGGGTACATTCCTATAAAGGCTGATACCATTTGTATCCACGGCGACGGACAACATGCCGTAGCCATCGCAAAAAAGATTGTTCAAACATTGCAACAAGAAAACATTGAAATTCGTTCGTTGGGGTAGGAATGGTTTACATGGTAATTGAATACATATCAAAAGATTGGAGGGGAAAGAATGCAACCTATACAAGAAATGTACAACTATCATGCATGGGCAAATGGGGTCATTATTAATCGGTTAAAAGAACTCCCAACGGAAGTTTATTTCCAGGAATGCCAAAGTGGCTTTTCCACCATTTCAAAGGTAATCGCACATATTTATACAGTGGACTTAATTTGGTATGACATTTTGACTGGTAAGAGCATGAAGGATGCATTTTCATTTGCAAATCAGGAACGTGAGTATTTAGAAGCAATAGGTATTGATGAAATGGAAACCAATTTTGCTGAACTAACTGAGAAGTACACGTCGCTGCTTTGTGAAGAAGATCCGGATCGGGTTATTGTCGTGGATAACCCATATGCTGGATTGCTCGAAACGTCTGTAGCTGAAAGTGTCCTGCATGTTGTCACACACGGCTCCTATCATCGCGGGAATATTGCAACAATGCTGCGCCAATTGGGACACACATCTGTAATGCAAGACTATGGGTTGTATTTATACGATAAGCAGAAATAAGAGTTTAATTTTTAGTTTGAACCAGTGTATCCCGCTATCTCCTGCATGCGACAAGAGGATTCATGCAGGAGACAAGGGAAAATCGCCCTTCCCCTGCATGCAAAGCTAACATGCATGCAGGAGACAAGAGAAAATCGATCTTCCCCTGCATGCAAAGCTAACATTCGAGCAGGAAACAAGGGAAAATCGCCCTTCCCCTGCATGAAAAGCTAACATACATGCAGGAGACAAGGGAAAATCGCCCTTCCCCTGCATGAAAAGCTAACATTCGAGCAGGAAACAAGGGAAAATCGCCTTTCCCCTGCATGCAAAGCTAACATTCGAGCAGGAAACAAGGGAAAATCGCCCTTCCCCTGCATGAAAAGCTAACATTCGAGCAGGAGACAAGGGAAAATCGATCTTCCCCTGCATGCAAAGCTAACATTCGAGCAGGAGACAAAAGAAAATCGCCCTTCCCCTGCATGCAAAGCTAACATTCAAGCAGGAGACAAAAGAAAATCGATCTTCCCCTGCATGCAAAGCTAACATTCGAGCAGGAAACAAGGGAAAATCGCCCTTCCCCTGCATGCAAAGCTAACATTCGAGCAGGAGACAAGAGAAAATCGCCTAATACCTGCATGCATCGTAAGCATTCGTATACACCGAACAAACAAACACGCCTTTTCATACTGGCATCCACACCACACTTAGGAAAATTAATACGGCAATAGAACAGTGCGCCTCAATATTCCAAAAAAAATGCGCAATTATATGATGTATAAATATCAGTTATTGGATTCAAATAAAAAAAACCGGGCTCAGATTTTCTTTTGCCCGGTTCTCTTATATGGTAACAAATTGTATGTTTTTGTAATAGTTGGTCCTAAATAGTAACTGAATAATCTAGCTCCAACTCCTATCGAAGAAAATCGCTAGATGATCATTCGGCTTCATACAACCGTTTAAATCCATCAAAATGCGATTTCCAGTAGGAGTTATCCAGTGAGGAAAGTTGTACTCCGTCTGAACTCGCATGAATAAATTGGTTGTTTCCGATATAGATTCCTAGATGAGAGATTCCGCTTTTATATGTATCTGTAAAGAACACAAAATCGCCTTGTTGTGGTGATTTTGTTACATAATAGGAACGACTGTAATACCCTTCACTTGATGTGCGAGGTAAAGATAATCCTGCATTGTTATATACATAATAAATGAATCCGCTGCAATCGAATCCGTTCAGAGTGGATCCACCCCATACATATGGAATCCCAACTAATTTTTTTGCTTCATCAATTACTTTTTTTGCAGAAAACGATGTATCTAATCCTGCTGGTGTATCTACCTTTGGAGGAGGAGTCGTCGTTTGTCCGGCTTGTTGTTTAATGATGAGCTTTTGACCAACGTAAATCATGTCGGATGTTAGTTTGTTTAGTTTTTTCAATTCAGCGATAGATACGCCGAAATCTTTGCTAATTTTACTTAAAGAATCCCCAGATTTAACTGTATAGGTCGTCCCAGCAACAGGTGGTGTTGGTGATTTTGCCGGTGTTGATGGCTTTGGTGAAGCCGGTTTGGCAGCAGGTGTTTTCGGCTGAGTCGTGGTTGAATTTGGTTTTGAAACTTTTAATTTATCTCCGGGATAAATAATATTGGATTTTAAATGATTCCAACTTTTTAAATTAGCGACCGTAACCTTGTATGTGTTAGCAATTTTACTTAGAGAATCCCCTTTTTTCACGGTATATGTTTTTGTGGTTGAGGTATTTTTTGCTGTAGATACGCTTGAAACCGTTTTAGTAGATTTGGAAACGGTTAACACTTGATTCGGTTTAATCGTGTCACTTTTTAAATTGTTTAGCTTTTTTAAATTAGTTACGGATGTGTCATATTTATTAGCAATTTTCCACAAAGAATCGCCTTTTTTAACCTTGTAAGTGGCGGCCATGGATGGTGCAGCGACGGCTGTGGTAATTATCGTGGTTGCAGCAACCGACACGATCGTCTTTTTCAAAACGCTTTTCCCCCCATTATTACTATTTTGTCTATTATTCTATCAAATTTTTCGACAATTGTACCCCCTTTTTAGCATAAAAAGATTGTTTTCTTACAGATTGAGAAATAAGTAGGGGTTTCTTTCTAAAAACTAGTAATGTTTAAAAATTTCCGATTCAAAACAAGAGGATTTTTTGAAAAGAAGAACAAGTTCTTAGAATAGATGTCCATATCTTTTGTATAATAGGTATGAAGTCAAATTTGAGGAGGCTAATTGTGAAGAAGATATTCTTTATGTTTGCCATGTTACTATTTGTTTTAGCAGCCTGTGAAAAAGAACCTTCACCTAATGATCGATTAGATGAATACGTGAAGCTTTGGAATAAAAATAATTTTGGAGAAATGTACAAAGATTATTTAACATCGGGCGCTAAAAAAGAGTATACATCTAAGGACTTTGTTGATCGTTATCCAAAAGTGTATAAGGATCTTGAAATTAGCGATTTACAAGTCTCCTATAAAAAGTTAGCAGAAGATGATTTTAAAAAGAAAGATAAAGTATCAGTTCCAGTACAAATTTCATTTAAAACGATGGCTGGTGATGTGAAATATAAAGAGAATGTGACGCTGAAAAAAGAAGAGAAAAATGATAAATCGAATTGGTATATTGATTGGAAGCCGGATTTACTTTTACCAGGACTTGAAAAAGGCGATAAAATTAAGCCTGTTACGGTAAGTCCGAAACGAGGCGAAATCCGTGATCGCAATGGCAGTGAACTTGCGGTAAACGGTGAAGTATTTCAAATCGGTATTATTCCGGAAAAAATGGATGGACATGATGAAGAGGTGAAGACGCAATTAGCATCTTTACTAGATATGTCTGTGAAAGAAATTGATCAGAAATTAAATGCTTCATGGGTAAAGCCGGATTTATTCGTACCGATCAAAAAAATCCCATCTACAAAAGAAGAACTAGTTCAGAAACTGTACGCGCTTCCTGGTGTGGATAAACAAGATACAGAAGGAAGGGTTTATCCTTTCGGTGAAGCGACTGCCCATTTAGTCGGATATGTCGGTCCGATTACAGCGGAAGAATTAGAGAAGCAAAAGGGAAAAGGCTATACAGCAAGCAGTGTGATTGGAAAACGCGGCCTTGAGCAAGTATTTGATGAGCAATTGCGCGGGAAAGCAGGGGAAACGATTTCCATCGAGAAGTCTGACGGTACAGAAAAAGTGGTCGCTGAAACGCCCGTACAAAACGGAAAAAATGTGGCAGTGACAATCGATGCCGATTTACAGACGAAAATATATAACGAAATGAAAGGAAATGCTGGAACGGCTTCAGCTATCCATCCGATTACCGGAGAAGTACTTTCATTGGTCAGTTCGCCATCATTTGACCCGAATGATTTTTCTTTAGGGGTATCGAGTAAAGAATATGCGAAGCTTGAAAAAGACCCGCTTCAACCATTGATTAATCGTTTTGCTTTGTCATATGCTCCAGGTTCAGCGATTAAACCAATTACTGGTGCGATTGCGTTGGAAAATGGCACATTGAAAACAAGCAGTACGAAAACAATAAACGGAAAAACATGGGGAAAAGGCGGCGGCTGGGGAGATTATACCATTACCCGCGTGCATGAAACATCCGGACCAATCAATATGGAAACAGCCATGATGTATTCAGACAACATCTTTTTCGCCCAAACGGCTCTTGACATGGGTGGCGACAAATTTGTTAAAGGCTTAAAGAATTTTGGCTTTGCCGAAGAAATTCCATTCACGTATCCGTTGAAAAAATCGCAAGTTTCTTCGGACGGAACATTGAAAGACGGCAGCATTCTGTTAGGTGATACAGGGTATGGCCAAGGGCAAATGCTAACGAATATTTTGCAATTAGCTACCGCCTACACGCCATTCCTAAACAACGGAAATATGATCAAGCCATACTTACTGCTTGATGAAAAGAAAACAGGAATATGGAAGGAACATGTGATTAGTGCTGATAACGCCAAATCCATCGCAGGCATGCTTCGTCAAGTCGTTGCCGACCCACGAGGCACTGGACATGGAGCGGACCTTCCAAACGTAGAACTTGCCGGCAAAACCGGTACAGCCGAACTAAAAAGTTCAAAAGACGAGAAAGGCAAAGAAAACGGAGTCTTCGTCGCCTACGACGCCAAAAAGAAAAACCTTCTCATCTCCATCCTCATCGAAGGAGTCCAAAAAGGAGGCGGCAGCAAACTCGTCGTCCAAAAAGTCGCCAACATCTTTAAATAAGTGCCATTAAATAGATGTCATTGGTGTCAGGCACCAAATATACAAAAAAGCTAATAAATATGTGGAAAAATGCATAAATGGTGCCAGGCACCGTTTATGCATTTTTTTCCTTTTGTTAGGAATGTTGATGAATAGTTTTGAAGCCAAAGTTAATAGAAGGTTGAGGAACTTGGTAGTTAAAGAGAGGTTATGAAGCCCAAGACAGCCGAAATCAGAGGAACTTGGTAATCAAAGCACTGCTTTGTAGCCCAAGAAGAGAAATTCCACCCAAACTTGGTCAACAAAGCACCATATCACACCCAAAACTTCATCGTCAATCCCCACCCTAAAGCACATGTAACCCATCAACAAACACATAAACTACCATTTATCGACACAAACCGACACAACTTCCCGTCCCAACCTCTTATAATAGTAAAAAAGGACCAGGAGGTTAGTTAGGTGAGAACGACAAAAAAGGCATTTATTACTCTTATTCTATTATTCTTGCTATTTTCCATAAAAGGACCCGATACCCAAGCAACAACTATCGAAACATCCTATCAAACATTTACAAAAAACCTATCCCATGAGCTAAAACAATACATAAAGAAATCCGGTGGGGACATTACGCTTGAATATCAAGACCTGACAACCGGAGAGACGTTTGCCATCAATAGTAAGAAATCACATCGAGCAGCAAGTACCATTAAGCTTCCGCTCGCATTGTATGTAATGGAGCTGGCCGATGCCAAAAAAATCAATCTAAACGAAAAATTAACGTACAAACGCTATCATTACTACGGCGGAAGCGGCGTTATCCAAAACGACAAGATTGGAACAAAGTACAAAATTAAAGACCTTGTTAAAAAAGCAATGATCTATAGCGACAACATTGCCTTCATCATGCTTAAAGAAAAAGTCGGACAAGCCAATTTTATTAAGTACATAAAGAAGCTTGGCGGAACATACGCCTATCCTAAGGGCGAAAACAAAACTTCATCACACGATTTAGCCATTTACGCGAAGCATCTATATGACTATGCCCAAACAAGCAAAAATGGAAAAGAACTGTTGAACTACCTGCAACATACGATTTACAATGAAACGATTCCAAAAGGTATAAAAGGCGTGAAAATCGCCCATAAAGTCGGAATGATCCCAGATAGTAAAGTATCGAATGACGTCGGAGTCATTTACGATAAAAATCCATTCGTCCTCGCAATCATGACGAATAAGTTATCGTATGAAAAATCAAAAACAGTCATTTCTAAACTGGCAGCCATCGTATACAAACATCATAAAGTGAAAAACGATGTCGCTTATTTTAAAACAAAAACAGATGTTTCCGTCTACAAATCTACTGATAAGAAAAAGAAAATCGGCCAACTTAAGAAAAATGAAACATTCGCAGTAATAACAAACGAAGGTCCATGGTTAGCCATTCAATTCGGCACAAGCAAAGGCTATATTCAAAAAAAATCTGTAACGAGCTATGCTAAAGCACCTATTACCGGATTTTCAAAACCGAGCGAAATATATCAGGTGAAGCTTTTAAAAACAGCACCCGTCTTAAAAACAGCTTCATCAAAAGGAAAAGTACTTGCAACAATCAACAAAGATATCCAACTTCAAGCAACATCAATGAGTAATGACTATTACAAAGTAACGGTTGGAAACCGTTCTGCTTTTATTCATCAAAAAAATGTGAGTTTACAGTTCACAAAGGCGATAACATACATTCAAATCAACAAAGAAGGAACACCGATTTACACAACAACATCAAACGATAAACAAAAAATCGGCACCTTAAAAAAGGGGATTATTTTTCCGCGGATAAAAGAAGTAGGGGGCTACAGTGAACTTCAATTAGGAACGACAAAAGTATATGTATTAAAATCAGCGACAACACCTATTTACCAAGCAACAATTCGTAAACCGAAAAATCAAACCGCCGGAACAATCAAATTGATAGAAAGCACGACGATCAACGAAGATCCATCCAGGCAACAAACACTCGGAACGATTGATAAAGACCAATCAATAAGCTATATCGAAACCATTCAAGATTGGTACGTCATCAATTATCTCGGTCGAATCGGGTATATTCCAATGGACGCAGCAGAAAATCCCGATGCAAAAACAGAAAACGAATCGTAAAAAAAGGAATCCGGAAGTCAAATTCTCGACTTCCGGATTCCCCTTTTTCTGTCTTCAATTTTCCCTTATTGTCCCGCAGAAACTGTTTCCTGTCCCAGCTCCAAATGCTTCCTTAATTGATCAGAAATCTTTTGTCGCTCCTCATTGGTAACAGCATAATAGTAGATGTTGTCTCCTGCTGCATTAGGAATCCATTCGTTTTCCCCTTTAATTTTATACTCTTCGATATTATTTCGAATATCTTTATACTTCGATTGAATACCAAGCATTTCATCAAAGGTAAAGTTTGTTTTCACATTTTTAGCAAGTGCATCAAAAATATTGTCATAGTTCCATAGAGAGGAGATGCTTGCTCCTTCATCTAGGATGGCTTCAATAATTTCACGCTGACGTTTTTGACGGCCGAAATCTCCTTCCGGATCATCATGACGCATTCTTGAAAATTTCAATGCTTTGCTGCCATTAAGTGTTAAATCCCCAACAGGGAAGTCCACACCGCCGGCGGAAAAGGCTAAATCATTATGGACCTTGACGCCGCCTACTGCATCAACAACATCTTCAAATCCTTCCATATTCACCTTTACATAATAATCAATCGGAATATTTAGAAACTGTTCCACTGTATCCATCGACATTTCCACATCGCCGTAAGCATAAGCATGGTTGATTTTATCAACGGTTCCGTGACCAACAAGCTCTGTCCGTGTATCACGGGGAATACTTAACATCTTAATTGATTTAGTATGTGGATTCACGGTCATAACAATCATCGTATCTGAACGACCTTTATCATTTTTTCGTTCATCCACACCGAGAAGAAGAACGGAAAATGGATCGCCATTTTTCACGGTTACCTCTTCATGTCTTTTGACAGGCTGCTTACGTTCAACCGGTGTATGAATCGTTTTCACTGCGCTATTAAAGGAATGCCAAACCGAATAGGCATAGGCACCTCCACCTAATACAAAGACCCCTACAATAATAAGTAAGACGGTTAGCCATCTTTTCTTTTTCTTTGTTTTTTTCTTCTCGTTCCTCATTTTCCTTTTCCCTTCTATAAGTATATCAATCAAGTAAAATATGTTTTGTCATAAGAAAATTTGCTTCATTCGATATAAGGAGTTAAATCCCCATATTCTTTAGAAGCACATTCGGCTTAAAAAGATTCAGCTTTTTAATGTTTTTTTGCATATAGGGCATAGCCGCTTTTCGCAACATATAGCCCGACTAATTTATTTTCTTTCCAAGTTTGCTTAAATTGTGAGACGTTGAGATTCGTATTTCCAGGATAGTTTCCAATCTCAGGAGTGAAGCTTGGTCGTTTGTACTTAGAAACGAACCAATCCGTAAAGCCGCCGCCTGATGGATTTTTCCCCGGATAAACAAGTTTGTACTTCGTTAATTTGCCAATCGCCTTCGCATAAGCAAGATCGCGTTTATACAATGTTTTCGACTGGTGGAAATTCCAATAAAGAATTTTTCCCGCTGTGTGATAGGCAACTGCCATTTCAGGATTAATTTCTTTTACAAAAGCGACCATTGCCTTCGTTTCCTTTGCAGTTACAGGGGCTTTCCCTTTGTATAGGCTCCATTTAGGCTTTCCAGGATCCAACTTAATATGTTTCCAATCAGCATCGTACTGGCGGTTTAGGTCGACGCCTTTTCCGTTCGCTTTCCAGCGCTTGAAACTTTTACTGCCTTCATTCATTTTAATGAGCTTCGCATGATCCTTTTTTGGAAAAGCTTTTAAGCCGGATTGCTGAAGCGTAACCCCATCCGGATTGACCATTGGGACAAACCACATCGTTGTTCGATCTAGTACTTTTCTCACATCGTAGCCATCGAGTTTTTTCTTCGACAGATAGTATTGGGCATATTGATCGAGCATATACATATTGAGATTTGTCGTCAGCCATTCTCTCGCATGGTGGGAGCCATTGATGAAAACCGTCGCTTTCCCGGTACCTAAAGATACAGCATACAATGGTTTTCCATATTCACTTTTTCCGATGATCTTGTAATGGATGATGTCGGGATATTGTTTCGCCAATTTTTTAATATCACGAACCATTTCTTTATATGTATATGTTTGATTTGGATTGACGATGTCTTTACTAGCCGCATGAACGGAATTTATACCGTGTGACGAGTTTATTTGAAAGAAGAAACAGGTAAAGAAGAGCAAGCAGAAAGAATAGATTCCCTTTTTCATAATTTAGGAAGTACCTCCAACAAAATAATTTGACAGATTTCGAGAATATCCTTCATTAAATATACTATAGATGGTGAAAATTTTGACAAAATTTTTCGCCATTTTGATTTAAAATAGATTACAATTATGTTACAAAAGTACTACAACATCTTACGAGGGGGAAGAATAGTGAGGAAAAAACCGATTATATCCTTCATCATTGCCTGTTTTCTGTCTATTCTAGTATTCAATCAATCTGCCAGTGCAAGTGAGCAAAAGAAAGTATTTGTTGCTGTGAATGACCAAGTCATTACGTTTAAGACAGATAAACCGTATATTTATAAAAAAGTTACTTATGCCCCAGTTCAATTTTATACAAAACTAGGAATCAAGATATCTACGAACAAGGCAAAGCATGTAGTGTATTTAACAAAAGGGAAGAAACAAATCACACTGAACACGAAAACTAATACTCTACAAACCGTCGAGGGAAAAAAGAGAACCTATTCACTAACAAGTTCGGCAAAGAAAACGGTGGCACCATTTAATTATGTAGGAACGTATTTCGGATATAAAATTACTCATTATTCAAAAGGTCCGATTATCCGGGCAGCGAATTCAAGTGCAAAGTTAACAATCGCACAGGTATATAAAAAATATGAGTATACGATTAAACCGAAGAAGCCGGCGTACATCACATTTGATGATGGTCCGAATACAAGTGTTGATCGCATTCTTTCTATATTAGATAAATACAAGGCTAAGGCGACATTTTTCATGCTAGATAACAATATGAAGCAACATACAAAGGCTGTAAAGAAGATGAAGAAAGATGGTCATGGGCTTGCCTGTCATGGTGTTACCCACGACAAGAATAAATTTTATCATTCTCCGACGTCGGCATCGAATGAAATGAAAACATGTCTCGCAACTTTGAAAAAGGTTAGTGGTGTAAAATCAGTGATGATTCGTGTCCCATATGGAAGTGTACCTTATATGACAAAACCATATCGTGATAAAATGGATCAAAATGGCTATAAGATGTGGGATTGGAATATTGATAGTCTTGATTGGAAATGGTTAAATGGACCTAAAACGGCGGATTATACGATTAGTCAAATTAAGGATTTGAAAAGGAATGGGGTTACACCATTAATTTTAATGCATGATAAGCCAACTACGGCAGATGCTTTGCCCAAAATATTGAAGTTTTTAAAAGATAACGGTTATGAGTTAAGGCCGCTTACTAATGAAATGAAGCCGTATAATTTTTATCACAAAATTAAATTGTAATAAGGGGAAGGCATGGGTGATTTGGTCCATGTCTTTTTTATGGTGTTTTGGTTGTGGTCAAGCCCGTTCCTTTCCGCTGCAGGTGCTCGCTTTCCGCGGGGAGGAAGTCGAGCCTCCTCGACGCTTCGCGACTGTGGGGTCTCGACTTTTCCTCTGCATCCCGCAGGAGTCTCGCACCTTCCGCTCCAATCCACTCAGTGGTCCTGATAGTGTTTGTGGCAAGACTCGTTTAGGAAAATTGTAATAGGTGAAGAAGTGGCCGTTTCTTTCCACTGCAGGTGCTCGCTTTTTCGCGGTGAGAAGTCGAGCCTCCTCACATCGCTGCGCTCTTGCGGGGTCTCGACTTTTCCTCTGCATCCCGCAGGAGTCTTGCACCTTCCGCTCCAATCCACTCAGTGGTCCTGATAGTGTTTGAGGCAAGACTCGTTTAGGAAAATTGTAATAGGTGAATAAGGGGCAGTTTCTTTCCGCTGCAGGTACTCGCTTTTTCGCGGTGAGAAGTCGAGCCTCCTCATTGCTGCGCTCTTGCGGGGTTTCGACATTTCCTCTGTGTCCCGCAGGAGTCTCGCACTTTCCGCTTCAATCCACTCAGTGTTTCAAAATGTTGGAGCAGTAATGTTACATAGTTTCTAGAATTCCTATCTTAGGTTTCTACAATTTTTTTAATAAAAATTTACATTTACTAGTATAAAAGTACCAAATGCATGCAACTAGTCCAATATTTCTATTAAAATACCAATTTATTCTGCAAAATATGATAAACTATGACATGATGAGACTATGAAAGGGGAACATTTTGGTGAAAATAATGCGAAAAGTCATATTTTTTGTTTTGGCAATTTTCCTAATGTTTACATCGGCTGGAAACATTGGTTATGCCGCAACTGTTAAGCCACCGGATATTAAGAAAGTGAAGCCGATCGGCGAGCGGGTGGTTACGGCAACTAGCCTTTATATTCGGACAGGACCAAGCACGAAATATAAATCGGTCGGTTATGTAAAGAAGAATAAAAAGGTGAAAGTTTACGAGATTAAGAAAGGCTGGGCGTATATTACTTACGGAAGTAAAAAAGGATATGCGAGTGCCACTTACTTAAAAGTCGTAAAGAAAAAGGCAGCTCCAGCTAAGCAGAAACCAACTCCAGCTAAGAAAAAACCTGCTGCAGTTAAGAAAAAAATCGGTGAACGCATCGTTACTGCAACAACCTTAAATGTTCGTTCAGGACCAGGAACAAAATATAAAACTGTTGGTCAATTAAAAAAGAACAAAAAAGTAAACATCTATGAAATAAAAGGCAACTGGGTATACATAATAGATGGGAAACTAAAAGGATATGTAAGCAAAACATATTTAAAGGCAGTCCCGGCAAAAAAACCAACGACAACAAAACCAAAGCCAAAACCAGATCCAAAACCAACTCCGCCAAAGGACAACACGAATAAACCAGAAAAACCAACGACTCCACCAAAAGACACGGATAAACCAACTGAACCAGAAAAACCGGTGACTCCGCCAAAAGACGATAAGCCTGATGTATCAGGTCACGGCAAATCGAATGGCCAACGGATCGTCAATGTTGCTGGATTAAATATCCGTCAAGGACCGAGCACTTCGTACAAATCTATCGGCGTCTTAAAGAAAGATGCCAAAGTAACCATGTATGATATTAACGCAGGCTGGGCATTTGTAACGTCTGGAAAATTAGCAGGATATGTGCGCACAACATACCTTCAATCCACAACGCCAGTGAACAAACGAATCATCGCCCTCGATGCAGGACATGGTGGAAAAGACCCAGGTGCAAGTGCCAATCAACTTGTTGAAAAAGATGTGACACTGAATATTGCTTTACGTGTTCAGAAATTATTAAAGAAAGCCGGCATCGAAGTAGCTATGACGCGTACGGGTGATACATACCCAACACTACAAGATCGAATCGACGTTGGTGTAAAAGCAAATGCCGATGCATTTATTAGTATTCACTGCAATACGTTCTCTAAAGAAAGCGCAAATGGAACGGAAACCTACTATAATAATGGCGGTCCGAAGGATCGTGCAAATGACAGTAAGAAATTAGCTTCATTTATCCAAACTCGTCTTGTAAAAGCGATTGAAACAACGAACCGTGGTGTGAAGCAACAAGAATATCAAGTAGTGAAATATAATCCACTAGCAGCTGTTCTTATTGAGCTTGGCTTCCTTTCGAACAAAGAGGATGCATCTAAGCTTGCTTCAGATGAATATAGCGACCTAGCAGCACAATCCATTTATCAAGGAGTATTGGATTACTACAATTATATAGGTAAATAAAAAACGAGCATTTGCTCGTTTTTTTAATAACTGAATAATGAAATAATATTAAAAAAATATTACAAATATCTCATCCGATTAACAAAAATATTACGAGTTATTTCATATTATATATAGATTTTTTACGAATATATTTCCTACCTATTGAATATAGTCAAATTATGTGAAAAAGTTAGTTTCTAAGTATTAAACATTCACAGATTCTGTCGATAATACAAGTAGAGTGTGGTTGAATATTATCGTTTTTTGTAAAATTGGTAAAAAATACTTCACCTAGAATACTTGTAATTTGTGTCAAGTACGGTAAAATAAATGTAACAAGTAAATTTATCCTCTACATAAATAATGTAGCAATCTATGAATAATATAGTTGACCTGGTAATTTATACTGGTTTATACTAATGTTTATGGAATGATTAAATTTGCTTAATCGTATTTTACTAGTCCTTCGAGACGACATGATTAGATACATAGAATAAGATTGTTCGACATTTTGTCGATGATCAATCATCTAAGAAATGTCTCAAACTAGTTTAATAACAAATTAAGAGAGAAGAAAAGGGAGGAACAATCGGAAATGACATACCAACCAAAGTCTTACCGTAAATTTCTAGCTGCAACTGCAACAGCTGCAGTAGTAGCAACATCTGTAGTACCAGCAATTGGTGCTAGCGCAGCAGTGAAAAAAGATACGACACCACCTTCAATCAAATATTCTGGATTAGAAAACGGTGATCGTCTAAGCAAAGCTGACCAAAAATTAGATGTTAGAGCAAGCACAGATACTGCTAACATCAAAGTTTACCAAAATGGTAAATTAATCAAAACAATCAAAGCTGTTTCTGGTTCAGTAGCTGTAAAATTAAATAAAGATATTAAAAAAGGTAAAGATTACGCAAACACATTTAATATCGTTGCGACTGACAAATCTGGAAACAAAGCTAATAAAGTAGTTCGTGTAACTTACGATACAACTGCACCTGATATCAAAGTTGAAGGTGGACTTGAAAACGGTAAAGAATACGATAAAGCTGAACAATCATTTACTGTAAGAGCAAGCTCTGACGTAACAAAAGTTCAAGTATTCCAAAACGGTAAATTAATCAAAGAAGCTGAATACAAAGCTGGCGATAAAGTTGCAGTTGACGCTGTACTTAACAACGACAACGAAGCTAACCCTGGCCTAAACACATTCAACGTTGTTGCTTTTGACAAAGCTGGTAACAAAAATAACGAAGTTGTACGTGTAACATATGCTTCTGTTGCTAAAGTTGAAAGTGTAAGTGCGATTAACACTAAAACTATTAAGGTAGAATTCAATAAAGCTATTGATGATACTAAAGCGAAATTTGAAGTTAAAAAAGGTTCGGTAGCTGTTAATGTTGCAAAAACAACAGTTTCTGCTGATAAAAAATCAGTTGAACTTGAGTTAGCTAGCAAGTTCTATGAAGGTGAGTATACTGTTAATGTTACTGGTTTATCTGAACAAGCATTAACTGGATCTGTAAAGGTAGAAAATGAAAAAGTAGCTAAAATTGAAGTATTAAGTGAAACTGCTCCACTTTTATCTGGTGATACTAAAGCTTCAGTAGGCTACCGTGTATTAAACCAATACGGAGAAAACATTACTGATTCCGCATTAGCAAGTAACATAAATTGGAATGCAACTAGTGGCACTGATGCAGATGATGACAATAAAGGTGTTGTAACTTTCAGTGTTAACGGTAAAAAAGCGGGAGATAAAGTTGTTCTTACTGGTATCAATCAAGCTACAAACACTGTAGTTTCAACTACTGTTACTATTAGCGATAAGTCTGTTGTTGATACTTTAAGTTTCAAAGGTATTTACAATGAAGATAGTAAAGAATTGAACAGTAATTCTACATTATCAGACTTCTCTCTATTGGTAGAAGTTAAAGATCAATATGGTAAAGCTTTAAAAGCTTCTTCTTTAGATGATGTTTTATTTACTTCATCGAATGAAGGTTTACTTAAAGTAAAAACAGCTAAAGATGGTCAAGGGAAAGATAAAAATGAAGTTGGTCTTGAATTAGAAGCTGGAGCTAATTTTGGATTAGGTGGTAAAGCAATTATCACTGCTATTACTAAATCCACAGGTAAAGTAACACAGTTTGAAGTAAATGTTAAAGCTGCTCCTTCATTGGATACTTTTTCAATTACTGCTCCAAATGAACTTGTAGCGGCTAACGATACTGTGAAAATTCCTTTCACTGCAGCAGACCAATACGGTAATGCATTAACTAAATTCAAAGATTTAAAAGGTTTAGTTGATTTCTCTGCAACAGGAGATGCAAAACCAGTACTTAAAGAAGATACTACAAATGGTAATGCTTATCTTGAATATAAACCTGACAGTAAAGGTCTGAAAGTTATCTTTGCAACAACAAAAACAGGTAAAGTTTCTCAATTGACCCTTGATGTAAAGGAAGCTGCTGAAGGTGTTACAATTGAATCATTAAAAGATGTAACAACTACAGTTGCTGTAGGTGGAGAATCAGAAGTTTCAGCAAAGAATTTTGTAGTAAAAGATCAGTATGGTCGTACTTTTAAACTAGCTGATAACTTTGCAAACTACAAAGTGGTTGCTACACAAGATGATAAAAGCGATGTAGTTACATTAACAGGTACTGACATTGCTAAAGATACCGATAAAGTAGTTGTAAATGGTGGTGCTAAAGGTAGCGAGGAAGTTACATTTACTCTTTATAAGAAAGATGAAAAAGGTACTTTCCAAGAAGTGAAAACTAGCCCAATCAAAGTTGCATTTAATGTTACTGAAAAGTCTGCTTTCTCTTCTTATGAAGTAGGAGATGTCGATACAGTATACGCTGATGCGAAAACTGGTGAATATACTAGAACTTTAAAAGTTTACGGTGTAACTGCTAAAGGTGACAAAGTATTACTTCCAAAAGGAAATTATACTGTAACTTCAAGCAATAAAGCATTATCTTATGATAATGGTACATTAGATGTTAAAGATGGCGTAGATGTTGCTGCAGTATTTGGCACAAATAATGAAATTAAAGTTAACTTAACTATTATTGTTGATGGTGCTGAAAAACCAGTAACTTTAACAAAAGAAGTTACTGTTTCAAAAGTTGCTCCAAAAACTTCTAAAGTAGAATTTGATGCAGATCAATTAGTTGGCGGATTAGGAACTGTTGCAACAACTTCTTTAAATGCTAAAGATACAGATGCGTCTGCTCTTAATGCAGTTTTAAAATTAGTTGATCAATATGGTGAAGATTATACTCCAGAAGAAGTTAAAATTACTATTACTAATGTAAAAGATAATGATAAGTCCGGTGCTATTGAAGTAACAAATAATGGTAAGAACAATGTTAACATAGAAGGTGTTACTGAAGGTGATACTTTTGTTGCAACTTACTTAGTAGACGGACAAGTGAATTCTTTGAATTTCAAAGTAGTTGCTGGTGAAGTTACTCCTTAATAAAACTAAACGAAACGTTACTTTATAAGCTAGTATGCTAGCGAAAAAAGTCAAAAACACCTCATGCTTTGACTTCGTGGTTAATACCATGAGGTGTTTTTTTGAACTATTGATATACCATATTGTGGGTGAAATACCCACACTTGCTAAATAGTTAGGAGCAAGTGCCTAATCCTCCTGCATCCAGTGAAGCACTAACGCAGCCAAAGGGATGAAGTCAGGTGAAGTCGTACTCATAAAGTTGAGGCGGGGTTCCATAAAAGGTGACTATGGTTAGGAGACGAATCCATGTTTAGGCAGGATGAGGTAGTGAATATTAAGGATAGCTAGGAGTTTAGTATTCATCCTTAAATCCGTAATGATTTAATGGAGATCAGCACAATTAACTATTAAACTGGTCTTTCTCATTTCTGAATAGTGGAGGCCTACGGTCATCAAAAAGAGGGATGGTAGCAATGGAACGTTTGAAGTCTTACTAGAAGAGGTGGGTTAGCACCTGTGAGGCTAGTAGGATGGCGGCGGGTTCATAGTAGTGTAGATAGCTAGCCGATTGAACCTGTATGGTAACATGCGGGGAGGAGAAAACTAGCTGGAGCGAAGGAACCCAGTCAGTAGTAGAATTAAAACTTATTTCCCCAAATAAGTGATATAACATCATAATGGCGACCAATCAATTTCCGATTGGTCCTCATTTTAGAAAAAATATAGGTATATTGACATGCGTATAAATACATACAAGAATTCGGAATTCTACAATTGATAGCACGCCGTGTGCGCTGAAAGGCGCCCGCACGGTGTAGGCCCGAAGCGAAAGCCATAAATATATGGTATAAGTCGGGAATAGCGACACAGTAGCACCAACTATTCAAAATGCTAGTTTAGCTTTAGATGGTCAAGCATTATTAGCATCATTCTCACTTAGTGAAGAAATTGATTTAACAACTAAAGCAGATGTTGAACTTAGTTATTTTACAAAAGATGAAAATGGTAAACTAACTGCAATCACTAATACTATTGAAGGTGCTCCACTTGTAAAGAATAAAACCTGGGACGGATACCTTGCAAATGTAAATCCACCTGAAAAAAATTATTCCACAGGAACAGCTAAAAACTCAGCATATTCTGATGTTATAGCTAAAGATGTGGTAATTGGTTCAAAAGTTCAAAAAGGATATCAATTAAATGGAGATATGGACTATGTTCAAGTTACCGATTATTCTACTACTCCAGGAACATATGTTGTAAAAATCAAAGTTATTGATAATGCAGGTAATATTTCTGAAATTGTTACAAAAGAATTAGTAGTACCTTCTGTTGATTAATAAAATATAAACGGAAAGATTAAGGTACTTATCGATCTAAGGAGTCTTTTGAAAGATTAGTAGATGTAGAATACTATGGATGGAAAGCTCTTTGGAAAATAATCTCCGGAGGGCTTTTCATTTAAGGTTTCAGAAATTAATGCTAATTTGAAGACTAAAAAGTTGGAACGGGAAAAAATTCAATAAATCTATTCTTCATAAAAAAAACTTTAGTTTTTACGAAAGTTCAACAAATTTGGAAAGTGGAATGCAATCCCAACAACTCTTACGATATTAATTGAAATTCTTTTCTATCGTATTCACAAACTCATTTTTGACAAAAAATAAAAGAAAAACTCTGTAAAGAATTCTCCACAGAGCTATTCACAAACTACTTTCCTTAATCTCCACAAAAATGTAGAGTGACAGGCACTGTTCTCAATAAAAAAACTCAATAGAAGTTTTTCTAAAGGGTATTCCCTTTTCCTTCCTTTCAAAGAATGCTTTTCCTCAGAACGTACCTACAATTAAAGCCTCATTCTTGATACCGGAAAGTGAATTACCTGCTATGTCTTCTAAAATGTTTAAAGCAGCATCTATATTTTCAATTGTCAAAATATCCCCTTCTAGCACACCATATGTTTGGCCAAATATATCAGGAACCTCTTTTATTGTTAATAGCAATGATGTTGGGCTATCAAATTTTATTTCTACATTTTTTGAAGCAAAGTTTTGATTACTATCAAAATCTTTTATTTTGAAGAGTTGATCAATAGAAGCTACTGTAATCGAAGACTGCTTTGATATATTCATAGGTTCAGAAAATGTAATTCGCACTGTATCGTTTATATTGCTAAAATAATGTGCAGGACTATTGTTTCCCCCATCTCTAATATCAATAGAAATCACTTGTGGTGCTAATGTATCACTATTCTCGTCTTATACCAACTTTTGGCTTTATAACGAGCCTTCACCGTGCAGGCGACTTTCATCGCACACGGCGATCCGTCAGTGGTAGTTCATTTCTCTTACTTCCCCATCTTTATTTTACAAAATAAAGTTAGAATTTGTTCAAGTTTTTTATTTAAATTAAAAATAAGAAATGACTGTTTTTGTGAATGAGAAATAGAGAGGGGAATAATGGATATTTATTATTTGCTTTTTAATTTATTAATCTTTCGTATTTATTCAAGAATGACATGCAACGTATAATATAAATATAAAAAATAAATCTACTTTGAAGTTAAAGCAGTGTTGCATAATGCTCCGAATGTATAAGAAAAAACCTCACCCTTAGGTAAGGTCAAATGGTTACTATACTCTATAGTTTCTTTCAACTACTACATACTCTCTTAATGTTCCATCCTCTGCTTTTACAACTACTTTAACTAATCCCACAGTTAAACCTGAGTTAAGAACAGGATCGGAATTAAATGATTCTGGAACACTATTAAATTGTTCTTCATTATCAATAGTTGATTCTGCAGGAAATACTTTAAGATCCGCCTTTGAATCGCTAAGTCTTAAGCTGTTTATAAGTTGTGTCACAGTACCTTGAGTTTCGCTGTAACTAACATATAATACTGATTCATCAGGATATTTCCAGGAATTCAAACCATCAACATATATATTTGTATCACTACTTAAACTTGTTTCAGGTATGCTATTCTCGTCTTATACTTACTAGTTTTATAACGAGCCTTCACCGTACAGGCGACTTTCATCGCATACGGCGATCCGTCAATAGTAGTACTTTTTTTCTTATTTCCCCAATCAGTAGAATAATCGAAGATTGTCGAAATGTAAATATAAATTTGCTTTACTTTTTACATAGTGTAAATTGTAAATTAACGTAGAAACATGTATTAGTTAATTAGACCTAATAGAAATATGCTTTTGTAGAGAAATTTGTAATAGAGTATAGTCGCTTAAAGTGCTAAACGTGCAAAAAAACCCCACCTAAAAAGGTGAGGTCATATACATACTTCTCTTTATTTAACTAAAGTAGGTGGTGTTTGAGTTTTATTCCAACTTTCGCCAATTTTATTTCCATTTTCGTCATACCATATCGGAAAGCAACCATCCTCATTATCGTGGGCTCCGGCATTAGGCATATATTCAATTTTTACTACCACTTTTCCATCGGAATCGGTAAGACCAATATGATTTGTTAATACTTCAACCAGCTGATGTGTAGTTGGATGCATTGTACTACCTTTATATTGATTATCATTTACTTCGTATAGTTCAGTAGTAGTAGAAGTTTTGTCCATAATAGCTAATTTCAAGTTAAATTGGTAATTTGGTATTGGCTGACCTTCTTGATCTATAGCAGTTAAGGTGTAATTTGCTGTTCCACCAACACTTTGACTTCCACTCATTGAAATAGTTGAATTTACATAACTAAATACTTGTTCGCTATTCTCGTCTTATACCTTATCTATCTTTTAGTTTTATAACGAGCCTTCACCGTACAGGCGATTTTCATCGCATACGGCGATCCGTCAGCAGTAGTTCTTTTTTCTTATTTCCCCATAAAGTAGAATAATCGAATTTTGTCGAATTGTAAATATAAATTATTTCCTTTTTTTACTTGGTTTTAGTTAGTTTGAAAATCCTCGTCGATAAGCTAAATTGCAACTAAAGGAATGTGCAGTTTTAGAAAATAACGCGATGTTTTTTTGTTGCTTGATGTTCCTGATGAGTAAGAAAAAACCCCACCTAATGGTGAGGTAAAATCTTAACTTAAGGAGCTATAACAGTTACTTTTTGAACTGTTTTAGAACCATCCTTCATGACAGAATATAAAGCATAAGATACTCTTGTACCTGTTGGATACCTATCACCAAATCCGTCGTTTCCTTTGTATGTAATATCAGCATACTTTGGAATTGTATCATTTGCTTCCCCAGATTCAGAAACTAATATATACATCTCATAATGAGACCAATTGGGATCATTATTTCCGTTCCAATATACACTTATCTCTCCTGAGCCGGGATCTCCCTGTATTGCTCGTAAGTTTATAGCTGTATCAATTGGCCAAACTTCTTTTGACCCTTCTGGTTCACTATTCTCGTCTTATACTTTTCAGCTTTATAACGAGCCTTCACCGTACAGGCGACTTTCATCGCATACGGCGATCCGTCAGCAATAGTACTTTTTTCTTATTTCCCCATAGAGTAGAATAATCGAATTTTGTCGAATTGTAAATAAAAATTATTTTATTTCATACACGGTATTAGTTAGTGTGGAAATACTCGTCGATAAGCTAAATAAAATTGGATATGAAATTAAAAAAAGACAACCATCTGTAAATAGAAAAGTCACCTTTCTTGTTGTAATATTATTTAACTACTTTAATTACTAATTCCTTACTGGTATATTTATATACCCCATCTATAGCATCGATATAAAATACTGATCTGGTTTTAAAATGTTTTATTATTTAATCTTC